>JBAYTM010000141.1:0-6188 GCA_041675685.1 Thiohalobacteraceae bacterium | reverse complement strand
TTGAACCGCCAAGACGCGGAGGACGCCAAGAAAGATAAAGACTTTTGAACCGCCAAGACGCCAAGAACGCCAAGAGAAATTAATGTAAAGGCTGTTTTCTCTTTTCAGTTAGACATCTTGGCGCTCTTGGCGTCTTGGCGGTTCAAAAAACGGTTTTCTTGGCGTCCTCCGCGTCTTGGCGGTTCAAAACTACTGAATCAAGGTGAACAGCAAATGCCCTTCCGTCCACGTTACACCGGCCTTATCGAACGTTACCGCGACCGCCTGCCGATCCACGACGACACGCGCATCATCAGTCTGGGCGAGGGCAACACGCCGCTGATCCGGCTTAACAACATCCCGCGTCTGGTCGGCAAGGAAGTCGACATCTATGTCAAATACGAGGGTCTGAACCCGACCGGTTCGTTCAAGGATCGCGGCATGACCATGGCCGTGACCAAGGCGGTGGAGGCGGGCAGCCGCGCCATTATCTGCGCCTCGACCGGGAACACCTCGGCGGCGGCCGCCGCCTATGCGGCGCGTGCCGGCATCACGGCCTTCGTGTTGATTCCCGAAGGCAAGATCGCCATGGGCAAGCTCGCGCAGGCGATGATGCACGGTTCCATCGTCTTGCAGATACGCGGCAATTTCGACGCCGGCATGCAGCTCGTGAAGGATGTCGCCGAGCGCGCGCCTGTGACCATCGTCAATTCCATCAATCCGTTTCGACTGCAGGGGCAGAAGACGGCCGCCTTCGAGATCATCGAAGAGCTTGGACGCGCGCCGGACTATCACTGCCTGCCCGTCGGCAATGCGGGCAACATCACCGCGCATTGGATCGGCTACTGCGAATACTCGTCCGCCTCCGGCGAGCACGTGACGGAGGCCTGTGCCTATTGCAACGGCCGCTGCGCATACGCGGGCGGGGCCATCGTCGGTAACCGGCCGAAGATGATCGGTTATCAAGCCGCCGGGTCGGCGCCCTTCATGCGCGGCGCGATGGTGGACAATCCGGAAACCGTCGCGACCGCCATCCGCATCGGCCACCCGCAATCCTGGGATCAGGCCTGGAAGGTGCGCGAGGAATCTGGCGGCTGGTTCGACGAATGCTCCGATACCGAAATTCTCGCCGCCCAGAAGCTTTTGGCGGAGAAGGAGGGCGTGTTCTGCGAGCCGGCGTCGGCCGCGTCACTGGCAGGTGCGTTGCGTGACGTCAGGAACGGCAAGATTCCGGAAGGCAGCTCGATCGTGTGTACGCTCACCGGACATGGTCTGAAAGACCCCGATACCGCCATCCAGCAAAGCGCCGGCAACGTGCATACCATCGACGCTACGCTCGACGCCGTCAGCAAGGCGATCCTCGAGGGCATGGCGTAATCCGACGCTGTAGCGGTTTGTATCGCGCCTTGGTTTGCTCTGCCGTCCGGTCGCGATCTTCGCGTCGGCACTAAACAGGGATGGGGTTCCATGGGCATCGAACCGCGTAGCCTGGATCTGTTCATTCCCGGACTGCTCGGGCGCTTGCCATGGTCCGGCACACCGGGACTTCCCGAACCGCACTGTCCGGCGCTGAAGAAATTGCTCGCCCGGGCGCCACGCCCGCCGGCATCCGCAACCGTGGAAGAGGCGCCTTTTTCTCTATTCGGGTACCGGCTGCCCGCTGCGCAGGATCGCCCGGATGCCTGGCTGAGCTACCGCGCCGACACCGGGCGTTTCGCCGAGCGTGCGGTGTTGCGGGCCGATCCCGTACATCTGCGCGCCGACCAGCACCGGCTGGTGCTGTTCGACGCGCTGCAGGCGCGGATAACGGCGCCCGAGGCGGACGATCTGGTCGCCGCCTTCAACGCACTCTACGGCGACGAAGGTCTGCGCCTGGAAGCACCCACGGCGAGCCGCTGGTATCTGCATCTGCCGGAATGGCCGCGACTCGAAACCACGCCGCTCGCCCTCGTACGCGGCCGTGACATCGATTCTGCGCTACCCAGGGGCCCGGCTGCGCCCGATTGGCATAGGCTGATGAACGAGGTCCAGATGCTGTTTCATGGGCAGGCGGTCAATCGTGACCGCGAGGCACAGGGGCGGCCATCGATCAACAGCCTGTGGTTCTGGGGCGCGGGTAAGCCGGTCGAGGCACGGCCGCAGACCTGGCGACAGGTATGGACAGAGGACGCTGTGGTAATGGGTCTGGCGGAGCTTAACGGAATCGCGTCTGCGCCGGTTCCATCGAACGCCTCGGACTGGTTGGCGCAGGCGGGCGCGGGGCGACATCTGCTGACGATCGATGAATTGCAACAGAGCGCCGCCTATGCCGACCTGGACGCCTGGTCGGCGGCGGTGGCGCGCTTCGAAGAAGACTGGTTTGCGCCCCTGGTGCGCGCGTTGCGGTCCGGTCTCGTGCAGGAACTGCGGCTGTATCCGGGCGACGGCCGACTGTACGCTGTCCGCGGCGGAGACCTCTGGCGCGTCTGGCGGCGGACACGTCCTCTTTGGAACTAGGGGCGCGACCGCTTGGCGCGCTCTGCGCTTCTTTGCCCGTACCGAAGCGGCGCGTTTTGTAATTAAACCCATCCGACCACATGAGACTCGATGCACAAACGTATCATCCGCCGAGAATATCAGATCGATCCCGCGCATCTGCCCGCGGAGCTGCCGGCGGTGCTGCGGCGCGTCTACGCGGCCCGCGGCATCAGCGACGCGAGGCTGCTGGACAACCGCATCGAACGCCTGCAAACGCCGGACGCTCTGGGTGGGTTGGCGCAAGCCTTGGATCTCCTCGAAGCCGCGGTCGTTGGCGGCCAGCGTATCCTGGTCGTCGGCGATTTTGACGCGGACGGCGCCACCAGCACGGCGTTGACCCTGCGCGCACTGCGCGGCATAGGCGCGGCACAGGTCGATTATCTGGTGCCGAATCGCTTCGAGTTCGGCTACGGACTCACGCCGGAGATCGTCGCGGTGGCGGCACGCCAGCGTCCCGACCTGCTGATCACCGTGGACAACGGCATCTCCAGCATCGCCGGTGTCGCAGCCGCGCGAGCGGCCGGCATGCGTGTCCTGGTTACCGACCACCACCTCCCCGGCGCGCATCTGCCGGACGCCGACGCGATCGTCAATCCGAACCTCCCGGGCGACGGCTTTCCCAGCAAACACCTGGCGGGCGTCGGCGTGGCCTTTTATGTGATGGCCGCCTTGCGCGGCCGCTTGCGCGAGCAGGGCTGGTTCAGGGCAAGAGGTATCGACGAACCGAACCTCGCGCATCTTCTGGACCTGGTCGCGCTTGGCACTGTCGCCGACGTCGTTCCGCTCGATCACAACAACCGCGTGCTGGTGGAACAGGGTATGCGGCGCATCCGTGCGGGGCGCGCGATCCCGGGCATCACGGCGTTGCTCCGAATTGCCGGCCGCAATCCGTTGCGCGCGGTCGCAAGCGACCTCGGTTTCGCGGCGGGCCCGCGGCTGAACGCCGCTGGACGTTTGGAGGATATGTCGCTCGGTATCGAGTGCCTGTTGACCGACGACCTCAACCGGGCGCAGGCCATCGCGCAGCAACTGGATCTATTGAACCGCGAGCGCCGGGACATCGAGGCGGACATGCAGTCGCAGGCGCTGAACGCGCTGAGCTCCGTGCAGCTCGAGGAGGGCGCCTTGCCGACGGGCCTTTGCGTGTTCGACGCGGCTTGGCACCAGGGCGTCATCGGTATTCTGGCTGCGCGCCTCAAAGAGCGGTTCCATCGCCCGGTCATCGCCTTTGCACGCTCCGGCGTCGACGAGATCAAGGGCTCTGCGCGCTCGATCTCGGGACTCCATATACGCGACTGCCTCGAGGCCGTCGCCTCCAGAAACCCGGGACTGATCCAAAAGTTCGGCGGCCACGCCATGGCCGCGGGCCTGTCCCTCGCGGAACAGGATCTGGCGACTTTCATGGAGGAATTCGATGCGGAGGTCTGCCGTCATTTGACCGGCGATGATCTGCACGGCGTAATCCACACTGACGGTATGCTGGAGCCCGGCGAATTCTCCTTGGAGGTTGCCGAACTGTTGCGGACTGCAGGACCCTGGGGTCAGAATTTTCCCGAGCCGATCTTCGAGGGGCTGTTCGAGGTCGCGGGACAACGTGTCGTCGGCGAGCGCCATCTCAAATTCAACCTGCGTTGTCCTGCGCGCGATGCGACCATTGAGGCGATCGCCTTCAATCAGGACGACTTGGCCGATCGGACGGGCACGCAGGTCAATATAGCGTACCGGTTGGACGCGAATGAGTTTCGTGGCAACCGCAGTCTGCAGCTTGTCGTAGAGTACTTGGAGCCCCTGTAGTTCGGAGATCACGCTATGGCGTTACGCGTAAAACGAAGGCTTCCTGTGCTCAATCCGAAGGATTGGAATGCAGAGGTGGCTGCCGTGCTCGCGCACGGCGAAGGACTTGAACTCACCGATCAACGTTGGTTCGTGGTGCGCTACGTACGCGACTACTTCGAGGAATGGCACAGCGTGCCCGGGGCGCGCCATCTTCTAAAGGCGTTGCGCGAGGCCTATGGCCCGGAGAAGGCCACGCGGCGTTTCGTCTATTCCTTGTTCCCGTACGGGTACGGGCAGCAGGCGTGCAAGATCGCCGGCATGCGCAAGCCGCTCAAGTTAATGCTGGATATCTGACCCAAAGCTGATCGTGTTGGCCGGCATGCTGACTGGCGATATGGTGTGAGAGCAGTGTAAATCCCGCGGCGGTCGGGGTTGCATCCTCGTACACACAGTCGCGATATTTCGGGGACGAAAACGAAAAGGCGGCCCCGCGGCCGCCTTTGATGTTCTGCATCATAGTGTAATTACTTAGATGAAGCGGCTTGTCTGCGCCGTGCGACACCCACAAGCCCCATCAGGCCGGAGCCCAACAGCCAGACGGCGGCTGGCACTGGCACGACGGTCGCGTCGTACTCGGTCCAGACACCGGAGACCGCTTGGAAACTGGCGTCATACGCGTCGAAAAATCCCGCGCCGTCCGAAGTGAACCCAGTCACGCCGTTGTGGCCGAAATCCAAATACGGCAGGGGAGCACCTTCGAAACGCAGCTGCGGAAAGCCGGATAAAAAGGAATCGTCATCCGCATTGCTATAGGTGTAGTTTCCCGCGTAGATGGTGAAGCTGTTGGCGCTGCCGGAACTGAATTCGACGGTGCCCAGTCCACCCGTCAGCACGCTGTCATCGAAACTGCCTTCCACGGTCACGATACTGCCGCTGGATAAACCGAAATCATTTCCCGCATCCGCATAGACCGCCTCGCCGGTCAACGTGAAATTGACCAGTGCCGCCTGGGTGGTGCCGATGCTAAGCAGCAGCGTTAAAGCTGCAATCGACTGACTAAAAATCCGCATGGGAGTTCCTCCAAATATTTCGTTATATAGCTATTGCTTCATCTATCGCTGGCTGCTTACTGGCCTAGCGCCGCACAGGCATTCTGCACCTGACTACGGCAGATCTGCAGTTCGTCTTCAGTGACAGGGAAGGTCCGGATGGTGACCGGGATCGTACTATCGCTGAAAGAGCAGATGTTGCGACTGCTGTTCACACTTGCGACCTTCGTCACTTCCGTCGTGAGCACGCGAATCTGGCTCACGACCGTGGTCTCCGAACAAACCGGGGTCGGGTCGCTCGAACTGATGCCGGCAAGTTCAGCAGCCGTCCAGCATGGGCAGGGCGCCTGAACGCATGGCATATCCGGGTCGCCAGCGCGCATCTTCTTGCGATAATTTGCCAGGATCTTGGAATTGGGTACCGTGCCCGTCTCGAGCATGTCCAGGTCCTGAGCCTCGCAGTAGGCGACGCACAGGCCGTAAAGTCCCGGGGTACCGCCCTGCAACACGTCGCAGACGCCTTCGTTCGCGGGGGTTTCGCCGTCCGGCGTCGAGGCGCTCGCGGCGGGGCTGAGACTCAGCATCATTGCCGTCGCAAGAGTGGCCAGAAAGCCCAGGAGACCGGCGGTATATGTTGTGTGCTTGTTCATTTGTTAAAGATCCTCGGCGCAAGTGAGCTGCCTCAGGGGCAGGGGTCCTACTGCCTAATTTTTAATTTGGCCAAAACCGAGCACAAACTGTGCCTTATGGAAATTGATGATATAAATCAGTCGGTAAGCCGCGAATGGGCCGGAAGCGCAATACCGAACGTGCAAGTTTGTCCGACGCGATATCCTAAGATGCGCAGACCGCGTTTATACGGAAGTG
>JBAYTM010000140.1:0-6202 GCA_041675685.1 Thiohalobacteraceae bacterium | reverse complement strand
ATCGAACACCGCGACCTGCGCGCTACTCGCGCCGAACAACTTGCGACTGGCGGCCATCCCGGCCAGCGCGCGCGGCATGTGCAGCGGCGCCAGCGGCACCAGTCGCTGCAGAGCGCGCTCGCCCTGCGCGTCGATGATGCAGGGGTCGACCCACTGGTCGCCCCCGTGCACCAGGCGGTGCGCCACGGCCTGCGGCGTCGGCAGGTTGTACCGGTTGACGAACACCTCGATGGCGGCGGCAAGGTCGCTGCCGGCCGCATCGCTGTGGTCCGCGGCGACGTGTTCGAGCCCCTGGGAGGCGGCGCGGAAGGCGGTCATACGCAGCGAGGCACTGCCGGCATTGATCGTCAGGAGATGCATGCCCGATCCATCAGGTCGTTGAAAAGCGCGCCGAGGGGCGCATCGCGGCGTTGGGAACCGGCTCGCCATGCTCATGTGCTACGAGCATACGCCGCTTGTTGGCCCGTGCCCGTCTTGCGCTGCATCCCCTCATGCTTTCAACAGCCTACTATGCTGCAAAGGCGCAGGATGGGACGTTGCGCGCGCCGGATCATTGCGTATTTTCAATGTTGCCCAGCCACCGGCTGCACAGTATCGAACCACCTTCTTAAAGCACGGGTGGCGAACATGGATGCCGAGTGGTGGGCGCTCCTCGACCAGGCGGTCTGGCCCGCGGCAAAGATCCTGATTGCCTTCCTGCTGGCAATGCCGGTCGCCTTCGATCGCGAGCTGGCATCGCACAGCGTCGGCCTGCGCACCTTTCCGCTGGTCGCCATGGCAAGCTGCGGCTTTGTCCTGATCGGCCTCAACGCGGGAGAGTCGAACAGCGAACTGGTGTCGCGCATCATGCAGGGCGTCATCACCGGCGTGGGCTTCATCGGCGGGGGCGCGATTCTCAAAGGGGAGCAGAGCGCCCACGGGACCGCCACCGCTGCCAGCCTCTGGAACACCAGCGCCATCGGTGCGGCCGTGGCCTTCGGGCGCTACGACCTGGCCGTTGTCCTCAGCCTGGTGAACTTCCTCGCACTCCGGCTGCTGAAACCGATCAAGCAGAGCCTGAACGAAGACTGATGGCGGCGTTGGCGGATCGGTCAGGGAAGTTCGGATTGATTTCTCCTGCGCCATTCCGGCGCATGCGGGAGCCCAACGGCGCTCAGCAACCTGGATTACTCGCTGCGCTCGCCCTTCCGGTGTTCAACGTGCTGCGCGCGTTCGTCCGGCGTTCGCCGGCACGGCGATTAGGGAAACTCTGATCAATCCCAATTTCGTCATTCCCGCGAAAGCGGGAATCCAGAAATTCAAAGACATGGATTCCGGCCTGCGCCGGAATGACGGATTGTTCAGACCTTCCTTAGATCAGTGGCTTCTCGTCAAGACGCGGCCCGCCGTTGACCGCCCTGTTTGGCCTCCAGGAAGCGTTCGTTGGCAAAGCGCCAATTGGCGATCTGCCAGAACGCCTCGAGATACTTCGGACGGCTGTTGCGGTAGTCGATGTAGTAGGCGTGCTCCCACAGGTCGCAGGTGAGCAGCGGCGTTCCACCGTCTCGGATCGGCGTATCGGCATTGCCTCTGCCTTCGATATCGAGACTGCCGTCGTCGCGCAGCGTCAGCCAGGCCCAGCCGGAGCCGAACAGCGCGGTGCTCACCTGCGTGAAACGCTCGCGGAAATCGCCGAAGGAGCCGAACTGGTCCAGGATGGCCTGGCCGAGTTCCCGATCCGCGGCACCGCCGCCGTCGGGCGTCAGGCAGCGCCAGAAGAACGCGTGGTTCCAGGCCTGAGCTGCGTTGTTGAACAAGCTGCCGCTGCTGCGGCGGATCACTTCCTCGAGCGGCTGACCGTCGAGCTCGGATTCCTTGATCAGCTCGTTCAGCTTTTTCACGTAGGTCGCATGGTGTTTGCCGTGGTGGAATTCCAATGTCTCGCGCGACATGTGTGGTTCCAGGGCATCCAGTGCATAGGGGAGTTCGGGTAGCGCGTAACTCTGCGTCATGGGGGTACCTCGCGGTAGTGAAGTTTGCCGCCCATTTGACGCTGCATCGGCGCGGAGTCGCATTGAGAATGTTCAATGCTTCGCGCATTCCTGCGCGGGGCGCTCATCGACTGCCGGCTGCGTCTACCGGCTTCTCCGTCGCCGCCTCGGCGCGATTGAGTAGGTGCCGCGACAGCAGGACGCCCGCCAGGATGACCGCCGAGGCCACCAGGATCAGCGTCAGGATGTTTTGCCAGCTCGGCGAGCGTAGGCTGGCCGCGGCGCGGTCGACCAGTAATACGATAGCGAACATGCCGGGCACCATGCCGACCACCGTGCCGAGCATGAAATCGCGGAATCGAATGTGCGAGGCGCCGGCGATGAGATTGATGACGGTAAAGGGCGCAACCGGGACGACGCGCACCACGATGACGGTCAGCAGACCGCGCTTGGCGAGTTTCCGGCTCACCGCATTGATCCGTTTCCCTGCCAGTCGCCGCACGGTGCGGCGGCCGAGCCCGGCGCCCAGCGCGTAACCGGCCAAGGCGCTCACGAGCGAGCCGGCCAGCGCATAAGCGAAACCGAACAGCGGGCCGAAGGCGACCGCCGTGGCAATGACGAGCGCGGTCAGCGGCACCAGCGCCAGGCCGGCGATCACGAACAGCAGCAGCATCAGAACGGGCGTCGCGGGTGCGTCACGCAGCTCGCGCAGACTGCTTACCAGGGTCGCGACGTCGAGTGTTTCGCTCAAGGGCGTGAAGCGCCAGGCGGCGCCCAGCGCGGCGATCGATGCCACCACGATGACCCAGAGTACGACCTGTTGCCCTGCGGGGCGGGTGTCTTTCGCCGGTACGAATTCGTGCAGCAGGAGATCCGCTCCGATCGGGCGTTCCGGGTCCACCAGTTGCACATCGGTGAGGATAGGGTTGGGTTCCTCGGCGAGCTGCAGTTCCAAGGGCTTGAGGCTGCGCCCGTCACCGCGCAAGGCTTCGATGGCGCCGAGCAGCGAGCCGCGCGCCTGTACCTCCCGATCGATCAGCACATGTTCGACGTCCAGGTGTTCGCTCAACAGGCGATTGCGCAGGGCGTGGATCGCGTCGCTTATCCGGAATTCCCCGGGGCCGGCCTCGATGGCGAGATCGCATTCGGTATCCAGGCCCATGGAGCGGTTGTTCAGGTTCGACGAGCCGATGCGGACGAAGCGATCGTCGACGATCATCAGTTTGGCATGCAGGTTGATCGGCTCGTCGAGGCCCGGCACGTCGGGGTAGTAAATCCCGAGTCGTCCATGCCGGTCCGCAGCGCGCATCTTCTGAAACAGTTGGATGCGCATCACGTCCATCGATTGATTGGCCAGCCAGCCGTCGGTACGTAACGGCAGATTGATGATGACGTCCGGACCCTCGTCTTCGGTGAGCCGCTGTTGCAGTGCCGCAGCGATCGCCGGCGCGGTGAAATACTGGTTCTCGATGTAGATGTAGTCGCGCGCCGCGGCGATCGAGTCCAGATAGAGCTGTTCGATCTCGCGGCACTCGCTGTACTCCTGATAGGCGGGCTCAGTGCGGACGATGGCGACGTCGACCTCCTCGAGGTCCACCCGCAGCCCGGGTGGCCAAAGCGCCGCATCGCCGCGGGCGCGTGGCAACGACTTGCCCGTGGCGCGCCGCCAGCGTTCGCGTGCCAAGTCGCCGAGCGCCTCCGCCACCGGTCCGGCGACGGCCATCTGCACGTCGTGGTAGGGCCGTCCGACACTGTCGTCGATCGCGAGCCGACGCGGATCGCGCGGGCGGTGCTCCTGGGTGTCCCAACGCCCGCGGGTGAGATCCAGACCGCCGGCGAAGGCGAGGCGATCGTCGATGACCACCACCTTTTGATGGTGCGACCCGCCGAACGGACAGTGATCGTCCATCTCGAAGCGGACGCGCCGATGCGTCTTCCAGTCCAGACGGTAGATCGGCAGCCACTCGCGATTCAGGGACATCAGCATGGAGAAGTCCCAGTTGAGCACGTACGCGCGCAACCGGCGATGCCGTCGCACCAGGCCGTCGAGCAGCTCGCTCAGATCGGGACGTGGCGCGTCGGGACCGGCCTGCTCCGGCGTAAGCAGACGCAGCCGGCTGTAAATATCCCAGGACAGGATCAGCACCTGGCTGCGGGCGAGCAGGAGTCCATGGTAGAGCGCCGTGAAGTAATCCGCGCCGTCGATCAGGAAGGCGATCTTGTGCGCACGACGGATGCGCCAGCAGTTCAGGCCCGGTTGGAGGATTCGCGTTTGTGCCATCGTGCTCGCTGCCGCGGCGCAGTCATTATGATGTCGGCGGGATTGCAGCATCGCGTGCGGCCATTACACGGGCATTGACGTATTTCAATGCCGCATTGGCCCTGCATCTCCAGAGTACGACGACGCCATTTCCCTTCTCCGATGTCCGGCGCTGTCATGTCCGACGATCCACTGTTGCTCGCGCGCATCCAGTTCGGATTCAACATCGGCTTTCATATCCTGTTCATCAGTTTCAGCATCGCGCTGGCGTGGGTCCTGCTCTATTTGCGCCTGCGCAGCGGACCTGGTGGCCCGGTCTGGGTGAATCCGGCGTATCGGCTCTGGGTGCGTATCTTTGCCTTGTCCTTTGCGCTCGGCGTCGTCTCCGGCGTGACCATGAGCTTTCAGTTCGGCACCAATTGGCCGGGCTTCATGAACCGGGCCGGCAACATTGCCGGCCCTTTGCTGGGCTATGAGGTGCTCACGGCGTTTTTTCTGGAGGCGACTTTCCTCGGCATCATGTTGTTCGGCCGCGATCGTGTGCCGGGCTGGCTGCATACCACCTCGGCGCTGATGGTCGCCATCGGCACCACCGCATCGGCGTTCTGGATCATGGCGCTGAATGCCTGGATGCAGACCCCGCAAGGCTATAGCGTGATCGACGGCACGCTGCACGCCGCCGACTGGTGGGCGATCATTTTCAATCCCAGTTTCGGCTACCGGTTTACGCATATGTTGCTGGCCTCCGGCCTGACGGTGGCCTTCCTCGTCGCCGGCATCTCCGCGTTGCAGCTGTTGCGCAACCCGGACCTCGAGCCGGCGCGGCGCATGTTGCGCCTCGGTGTCCTGCTCGGCGCGGTGTTGGCGCCCACACAGATCCTGCTCGGCGATCTGCACGGCCTGAACACGCTCGAACACCAGCCGGCCAAGATCGCCGCTATCGAAGGCATCTGGGAAACGGACCGCGGCGTCCCGTTATTGATCTTCGGGTTTCCGAATGCCGCCGAGCGGCGCAACGACTACGCCCTGGCGATTCCGCGCGGCGCGAGCTGGCTGCTGCGCCACGATCCGGATGCCGAACTGCAGGGACTCGCCGATTTTCCGGACGCGCATCCCCCGGTCGCGCCGGTGTTCTGGAGCTTTCGCGTCATGGTCGGGGTCGGTCTGCTGATGCTGGGATTGTCCTGGCTAGGCGGCTACTGGCTGCTGCGTCGGGGCCGGCTGCCGCGCGCCATGCTGCGCGCCTTCGCGGCTATGACCTTTTCCGGCTGGGTGGCGACCCTGGCGGGCTGGCTGACCACCGAGATCGGCCGTCAACCCTGGCTGATCTACGGCGTCATGACCACCGCCGAGGCGGCCTCCGACGTGCCCGCCAATCGCATCGCGCTGACCCTGAGCGGCTACGCCATCCTGTACGTACTGCTGCTGACGTCCTTCATGCTGGTGCTGACACAACTGGCGCTGAAAGCGGCCGAGGCGCAGGCGCGCGGTACCACTGCGGAGGCCATGTCGCGATGACGTTGGATCTGCCGTTCATCTTTCTGGCCCTGATGGCGTTGAGCATCCTCGCCTACGTAATCCTCGATGGTTTCGATCTCGGTGTCGGCATCCTGTTGCCCCTGGCCACCGGCGAACAACAGAACCTGATGGTGGCCTCGATCGGTCCGTTCTGGGATGCCAACGAAACCTGGCTGGTGCTCGGCGTCGGTATCTTGTTGGTCGCCTTTCCGCTGGCGCACGGCATCGTGTTGTCCTCGCTCTATCTCGAAGTCGCGCTGATGTTGCCCGCGCTGATCCTGCGCGGCGTCGCCTTCGAGATGCGCCTCAAGGCGCTTGGCTGGCACCGCCGGATCTGGAACCGGCTGTTCGTCGTCGGTTCCTTCGGCGCCGCTCTGGCACAGGGCATGATGCTCGCCGGCGTCATCACCGGCTTCAAGGCCGGCGCCGCGTTCGTCGCCTTCGAATTGTTGGT
>JBAYTM010000139.1:0-6216 GCA_041675685.1 Thiohalobacteraceae bacterium | reverse complement strand
TGGTGTCGAAACTGAACCTGCGCCGCTACGGTTTTCACGGCATCGCCCATGCCGCCCTGTGGCGACGCTGGTGCCAGGTCGCGCAAGGTGAGCGCATCATCTCCCTGCAGCTCGGCTCCGGCGCTTCGATTACGGCCACGCGCAACGGCAAGCCGCTGGACACCTCGATGGGCTTTACGCCGCTGGAAGGCCTGGTGATGGGCACCCGCAGCGGCGATCTCGATCCCGGCCTGTTGCTTTATCTGCAAGCCAACGGGCTGGGCCCCGAAGAACTCAGCGACACGCTGTACCGGCGCAGCGGGCTGTTGGGCATCTCCGGCATCAGTGCAGACATGCGCGTCCTGTTGGCCAGCGACGAAGCCGCGGCGCGGCTGGCGATTGCCGTCTACTGCTACCGCGCGCGCAAATATCTCGGCGCCTATCTGACCGTGCTGGGCGGCGCGGACGGCATCCTGTTCGGCGGCGGCGTCGGCGAACACAGCCCGGAGATCCGGGCGCGGATTCTCACCGGACTGGAATGGCTCGGCATCGAACTGGACGCCGGTCGCAACGCCGCATTGCGCGACGGCGAGGGCTGCATCAGCACGCCAGGCAGTCGCATCGCCGTGTGGGTGGTGCCGGTGGACGAGGCGACCCTGCTCGCCGAGGCGGCGCATGAAGTAATGGTCGCCAAACAACCCGCGAAAGTGCGGAGGAGGATTTCATGAACAGAGCGCAAAAGCATATCGCGCAGGACTTGGGCGCGGAGGAACGGGTCGACTTGGCGCAGCTGGATGCCTATTGGCGCGCCTGCAATTACCTCGCGGCGGGCATGATCTATCTGCTGGACAACCCGCTGCTGCGCGAACCGCTGGCGCCGGAACACATCAAGACCCGGCTGCTCGGCCACTGGGGCTCGAGCCCGGGGTTGAGCTTTATGTATGTGCATCTCAACCGCGCCATCCTCAAATACGATCTCAACGCGATCTTCATCACCGGTCCGGGCCACGGTGCACCCGGTGTGCTGGCGCCGACCTATCTCGAGGGCACCTATTCCGAAATCTATCCGGACAAAAGCGAGGACCTGGAAGGCCTGAAGCGGTTTCTGCACGACTTCTCGTTCCCCGGCGGCATCGGCAGTCACTGCACTCCGGAAATGCCCGGCTCCCTGCACGAAGGCGGCGAACTCGGCTACAGCCTTGCGCATGCCTTCGGCGCCGCCTTCGACAATCCAGACCTGCTGGTCGCGGTGGTGGTCGGGGACGGCGAGGCGGAGACCGGCGCGCTGGCGACCTCCTGGCATTCGAACAAGTTCCTCAACCCGATCCGCGACGGCGCGGTGTTGCCGATCCTGCACCTGAACGGCTACAAGATCGACAATCCGACGCTGCTGGCGCGCATCCCCGGCGAGGAGTTGGCCGAAATGTTGCGCGGCCAGGGCTGGACCCCGTACTTCGTCGAGGGCAGCGATCCGGAAGCCATGCATCGGCAGATGGCGGACGCGGTCGACCGCTGCGTGGAGGCCATCCGCGAGATCCAGCAGGCCGCGCGCAGCAGCGGCAAGGCGGAGCGCGCGCATTGGCCGATGCTGGTGTTGCGCAGTCCCAAAGGCTGGACCGGGCCGGAGGCGCTCGACGGCCGACCGGTGGAAGGCTCGTGGCGGTCGCATCAGGTGCCGGTCACCGAGGTGCGCGACAATCCGCAACGGCTTGCCATTCTGGAGGACTGGTTACGCAGTTACCGGCCAGGCGACCTGTTCGACGCCAACGGACGTCTGAAAGAGGAACTGCGCGCACTGGCGCCGCGCGGCGCGGCACGCATGAGTGCCAACCCACATGCCAACGGCGGCCTGCTGCGGAGGCCGTTGCGTCTACCCGAGGTGCACGACTTCGCCGTCGCCGTCGATACCCCGGGTGCGGGCGTGCACGGCAACACCATCCCGCTCGGCGAGTTCCTGCGTGAGGTGCTACGCGCGAATCCGGACAACTTCCGGCTGTTCGGGCCGGACGAGACCACCTCGAACAAACTCGGTGCCGTGTATGAGGTTAGCAAAAAGACCTGGCTGGCGGAGTATCGGCCCGGCGACGCCGACGGCGGCAATCTGGCGCCCGATGGACGGGTCATGGAGATGCTGTCCGAGACGACCCTCGAAGGTTGGCTGGAAGGTTACCTCCTGACCGGCCGGCATGGACTGCTGTCCAGTTACGAGGCGTTCATTCACATCATCGACTCGATGTTCAATCAGCATGCCAAATGGCTGGACATCGCCGAAGACATCCCCTGGCGTGCGCCGATCGCGTCCTTGAATCTGCTCATCACCTCGACGGTCTGGCGCCAGGACCACAACGGCTTCAGCCACCAGGACCCCGGCTTCCTCGACGTGGTCGTCAACAAGAGCCCGACCATCACGCGGGTCTATCTGCCGCCGGACGCCAACAGCCTGCTGCATGTCGCGCAACATTGCCTGCAAGACACCAATCACGTCAACGTGATCGTCTCGGACAAGCAGAAGCACCCGCAATATCTCGACATGGAGACGGCGGAGCGCCATTGCCGGCGCGGTGTCGGCATCTGGGACTGGGCCAGCAACGACCATGGCGCACAGCCCGACATCGTCTTTGCGAGCTGCGGCGACATCCCCACGCAGGAGGCGCTCGCGGCCGTCATGCTGCTGCGCGAGCGGCTGCCGGATCTGAAGGTCCGCTTCGTCAATGTCGTCGATCTGTTCACCCTCGCCTCACCGGAATTCCACCCGCACGGGTTGACCGACGGCGAGTTCGACAGCCTGTTCACCACCGACCGTCCGATCCTGCTCAACTTCCACGGTTACCCCTGGCTGATCCACCGACTCGCATACCGGCGCAACGGCCACCACCATCTGCATGTGCGCGGCTATCTCGAACGCGGCAGCATCAGCACACCGCTGGAACTCGCGATCCAGAACCATATCGATCGCTTCAGCCTCGTCATCGATACGATCCGTCTGGTCCCGGGTTTGAACAGCCTGGCCGCGCAGGTGGCGCAGGATATGCGGGATCAGCAGAACGACTGCATGACCTACGCCCACCGGTTCGGCATCGATCGGGAAGACATCCGGCACTGGCGCTGGCAACGGCCGCGCTGAATCGGCTCGTACGGTTCTGCTTGCATCCATCCGAACGCCGCGACCTCCGCGAGCGGACGGAATGAGCGCAGCGGGTATTCAAGGGGGCGGCCATCCGGATGCCGGCCTCCGCCGGAATGACGGTGGAGTGAATCACCGACGGATGCGCGACGGACAACCCAGGCGCTATGCAGGCGTGCCCATTGCCGCGCGGTATCCTTGCTCAGGGCAGGCCCTGGCACAGGCGCTCGATGCGGGGCGCCCAGGTCGAGTCCGCTGGACACCGCCAGGCGCGTCGATGCAGCTCGGAAAATCCCGGCGCGTCCTCGATCAACCAGACCTTTTCCGATTGCGTCAGGTCGTCCGGCCCGGCCGCAAGGCAGCGTTCGAGAAGTTCGTGACGCCGTTGCCGCCGCGCGGGCGTATCGCGCCGCGTCTGCGCGAGCGCGACATGCAGGCGGTTTTTTTGCGGATGCAGCACCGCGTTCTCGAAGGCGCTGAGTTCGCAGCCGGCGTTCGACACATCGGCGCTCGCCAGTCCGGCGACCACGGGCGGCGGCGCGGCCTCCTCCGGCGTCACCAGCAGTCCGGCATTACGCCAGCGCCGCCCGATGCTGAAGCGACTCAACCACACCGAAATCGGTGCCGCGAAGATCAGCGGCAAGGCCACCGGCAAGGACCAGTAGAAGAACATGGGCTGCAGCCAGAAGGCGAAGGCGCTCCAGGCAAGCGCCAGCAGGCCGCCGGGCAGATGGTGCAACAGGGCGTCGCGCCAACCGATCTCCTGGGTGCGGTTCTGCCCGGCCCAGCGCACTTTGAGATTGAACAGTGTGACGACGACATAGCGGGTATGGCTGAGCATACGGATCGGCGCCAGCAACACGGCGGTCAGCGATTCCAGCAGCACGCCGAGCGCGACGCGGCCGACGCCGCCCATGGCAAGGCGTCGCGCCGGGTCCATTGCAACGTCGATCAAGGCGAGCAGCTTGGGCGCGAACAACAGGAACAGCGTGCTCAGCACCAGCCGCAACGCCCATTGCGGCTGCCACTGCGGCCAGACCGGGAAGGGACTGTACGGCTCCGTGAAATATTCGATCGGCCAGAGTGTGAAGCGCGCCAGTTCCACCGTGATGAGCGCGAGGTAAGTGAACCAGAGCGCCGACGCGAGATACGCCATGATGCCGTTGGCGAAGGCGAGCCGGTGCGCGAAGGCAACGCCGCGGCGGAACATGAAGTACAGATGCTGGAGATTGCCGTGCGCCCAACGGCGGTCGCGTTGCAGTTCATCGACCAGCGTTGGCGGCGCCTCCTCGTAACTGCCGCCAAGGCCCGGATCCAGCCAGACCTCATAGCCGGCGCGGCGTATGTAGGTGGCCTCCACGAAATCGTGGCTCAACACCGAGCCGGTCATGAACCCCCAGCCACGCAAACGGCGCAGTCCGCAGTGCCGCATGAAGGCGTCCACCCGGATGATGGCGTTGTGCCCCCAGAACACCGCTTCGCCGAGTTGCAGCGCGGCGAGGCCCTCGGTGAACAGCGGGCCGTAGAGACGGTTGCCGAACTGCTGCAGACGGGCGTGCGCCGAGGCGGCATTGATGATCGCCGGACTGGTCTGCAGGATCCCGATCTGCGGCGCCACCTCCATCAAGCGGACCATCTGCACCAGCGTCTGTCCCTGCATGACGCTGTCGGCGTCCATCACCACCATGTACCGGAAGTGACGACCCCAGCGACGCAGGAAATCCGCGATGTTGCCGGTCTTGCGATTGAGATTGATGCGGCGCCGCCGGTAATGGATACGCGCCTGGCCGCCGAAGTCGCTGCGCAGCCGGTCGCAGGCCTCGCGTTCGCGCAACCAGACCTCCGGGTCCCGGCTGTCGGAGAGCACGAAAAACTCGAAGGCATCGCCCCGCCCGGTACGCACGATATCGAGCAAGGTGCTGCGTACCCCGGCGAGCGTACGCGCGACGTCTTCGTGATAGATCGGATAGACGATGGCGGTCGGGGCGAGCGGCGTGTCGTTCAGGACCCGCGCATAACGCGTGCTCGGCCGTAACCGGTCACCGCCGGTGAGGCGCACCAGAAACCCCAGCAGGCCAATCCAGAAGCCCGCCGAAATCCAGGCGAACAACACCGCGAACACCCCGAGGATGGCCTGCTCCAGCAAGGTACTGCCCTGATAAGGCAGCACCGCGAGCAGCGCATAACTCGCGCCGAGGGTCTGCAACAGGATGGCGATCCCGACCACGGCACGCCGTCCGCGCGCCGCCCAACGCCACTTGCCGGGGGATTGGGTCGGCGGTCGGACGACGACCTGTGCGGGGTCATTCACGGGATCGGTCAGCCGCCGCGGTCGGCGTAGCGAACGTGTCCGCGCAGCAGTGCCGGCGCGGGCGCGATCTCCGGCCGCGCGGTCCCTGCCTGCGCCGCGCGCTCGACCACCTGCTGCCACAGGCGCTCGCGACTGGCGACGTCGCGCCCGCCTTGCGGATCGAAGTCGGCCAGCTGATCGGTGAGCGTCTGGAGTTGCTGACAGGCGGCCGCGGGGTCGAGCCCGCTGAAGCGCAGATAGCAGTAGGCGCGGTTGATCAATTGCAGGCAGGGCTCCGCCGCGATGCTCACTTCGGGGCCCCGACGATGTCGTTGTTCTGCGGCAGGGTGTAGGTCCAGGTTTCGGTCAGAGGTTCCTCTTCCATCCGCAGCCGCGCGCGCACCGCCAGGGGCCGGTTGGCCGCGGGCCGCGCCAGGATCGACAGACGCCAGACCTTGCTGGGCTCGACGTAGACCAGGAAATGCTCGAGCACCTTGCCGCCCTCCTGCGCGCTGACATCCATGCCGATCGGCGCATTGGCCTTCAGCTTGTCGAGTTTCCCGCCCTTGAAATCCACCAGTATCCGGTAGGCACCGGCCTCGTTGCCGCCGCCGATGATGTCGCCGCGACCCAGGAAGGTGGCGACCGTGCGGCCGATGTCGCCGCCCTCGGCGGCATTTGCGATCGGCGCATCGCCGAAATCGATCCGGTAATCGAAACGCATTTCCTTGCCGCTTTCGACGGTGTTCGGCGGCGACCAGAAGGCGACGATGTTGTCGTTGGTCTCGTCCGGCGTGGGGATCTCCACCAGCATGATGCGCCC
>JBAYTM010000138.1:0-6244 GCA_041675685.1 Thiohalobacteraceae bacterium | reverse complement strand
GGGTGACGACAAAATCATCGCCTACATGATCGAGCGCGACGAGTGCCAGGGCCCGGTCTACTTCCAGAAGTGGTACGGCATGAAGCCCACCACGCCGATCATTTCCGGCGGCATGAACGCGCTGCGCCTGCCCGGGTTCTTCGAGAATCTCGGCCACGGCAACCTGATCAACACCGCGGGCGGCGGCTCCTACGGTCATATCGACAGCCCGGCGGCCGGTGCGGTCTCCCTGCGTCAGGCCTACGAATGCTGGAAGGCCGGCGCCGACCCGATCGAGTGGGCGAAGTCGCATCGCGAATTCGCGCGCGCCTTCGAATCCTTCCCGGGCGACGCCGACAAGCTGTTCCCGGGCTGGCGGCAGAAGCTGGGCGTGAAGGCCGCATAGGCTCGGTACGGCAACACGATCAGGGCGGTAACGATCGGGCAGCACTCGTGCGCCCGGTGGTTACCGCCCTTTTTTTTATCTGCGACTTAATCACTCGGAGCCCGGAATGACGGGATCCACGAAGCCGGTGAAGTCCAGCGATGCGAATCCCTGGGCATGGAGAAATCCGCGGCGGCAGGCCGGTGATCTCGACAATATCGGGAATGCGCTCCATAGCCGAGCCCCGTTGCGCCGATTCATTGTTAACGAGCATAGAGAGTAATATCGCGATTCTTGCGGTCATTCCCGGAAAATGAAAAAAAGGCTCTATTCTAAACAGGCGTTGACGTCTCATCTGGAGGAGGCCGGTCATGTCCAAGCCCAAAGAGCTGCGCGGTCCCGACCTCAGTCGCGGCTACCCGCTTGCCGAATTGCCCGACGGCGGCATGTTGCTCGGACACGCCGAGGGCGAACCGGTGCTGCTGGCGCGGCGCGGTGAGGAAGTGTTTGCCATCGGCGCGGCGTGCACGCATTACGGCGCGCTGCTGAGCGACGGCATCCTGGTCGGTGACACGGTGCGCTGTCCCTGGCATCACGCCTGCTTCAGTCTGCGCACGGGCGAGGCCCTCGCCGCGCCGGCGTTCAAGCCCGTGCCGTGCTGGGATGTGGAACTGGACGCCGGCAACATCCGACTCGCCGCACGCAGGCACTTGCCCCAGCCGCGCCCCGCGACGCCGTCGGCCCCGGCCCCGGCCCCGGCATCGGGCAAACCCCCCGACTCGATCGTCGTCATCGGCGCGGGTGCCGCCGGCACCGCGGCGGCCGACATGCTGCGCAGGGAAGGCTATCGCGGCCCCATCACCCTGGTCGGCGCCGAAGCGAACGGCCCGGTCGATCGTCCGAACCTTTCCAAAGATTATCTGGCAGGCGACATGCCGGAGGACTGGCTGTGGCTGATGCCGGACACGTATTTCCGTGATCGCGATATCGAGCTGATCACCGGCGTCACGGTCACGGCGATCGATCCGGCGAAACGTCGGGTCGAGCTCGCGGACGGTCGTGCGCTCCGCTACGACGCGTTGTTGTTGGCGACCGGCGCCGAGCCGGTGCGCCTGACGATACCCGGCGCGGACCTGCCGCACGTCCATTACCTGCGCAGTCTCGCGGACAGCCGTGCAATCATCGCGGCCGCCGAACACGCCAAACACGCCGTGGTGGTCGGCGCGAGCTTCATCGGGCTGGAGGCGGCCGCGTCGTTGCGCGCGCGCGGGTTGGAGGTGCATGTGGTCGCGCCGGGCACGCGGCCGCTGGAGCGGATCCTCGGTCCGGAGATCGGCGACTTCGTCCGCGGCCTGCACGAACAGCACGGCGTCGTCTTCCATCTTGGAACAAAACCGGAGGCGATCACGGCCGATGCGGTCGCGCTCGAGAACGGCGAGCGCATTGCGGCCGACCTGGTCGTGGCCGGCATCGGCGTTCGGCCGGCGGTGCAGCTCGCGCAGCAGACTGGTATCGCCGTCGATAATGGAGTATTGGTCGATGCCTATCTCGAAACCAGTATCTCCGGCATCTACGCCGCGGGCGATATCGCGCGCTACCCGGATGTGCACAGTGGCGAACGCGCGCGCATCGAACATTGGGTGGTGGCGGAACGGCAGGGCCAGGCCGTCGCGCGCAATATGCTCGGACGGCGCGAGCGCTATGCCGACGTGCCGTTCTTCTGGAGCGTGCACTACGACATCACGCTCAACTACGTCGGCCACGCCGAACGCTGGGACCGCATCGAGATCGATGGCAGCCTCCAGCAGCACGATTGCACGCTGCGTTACATCGCGGACGACAGGGTGCGCGCCGTGCTCACGCTATTCCGCGACCGCGAGAGTCTGCGCGCCGAGGTCGAGATGGGCAGGGAGTCGGAGCGGAATCACGAATAAAGGAAGCTCTGAACAATCCGTCATTCCGGCGCAGGCCGGAATCCATGTCTTTGAATTTCTGGATTCCCGCTTTCGCGGGAATGACGAAACTGGGATTGATCAGAGTTTCCTAAAGTCATCCATCGCGCCGATTCGCGCGGCGATGTGCCGACGGCCTGAATAAGAATCTTGGCCGGGGAGGAAAAAGGGGGTAGAGGCAAGCAGAGCAAAAAAGGGTTAAAGGGATTAAAGGTTATTACCGCCGCCACGTTACGCTTGATGAAGCCGTATCTGGAAGCCGGCCACGTTGCGTTGCGGGATAATTTGTTTTAAAAAGCATTGCGTGCCCCTTCAGGGGCATAAACCATAAGACTAAGAATAGTCACCAGGGGGAGTTCCTGTGGGCAAGCAAACATGGCGCAAAGGCGCTCCAGCGGGCCGGCCTTTCATTTGTTCCAGCGCAATTCCTGACAGTCGTTCTCAGGTGGAAGTTATTCAAGACCAAGGCCTCCTGGTCCTTCAAGTTCTCTGTTTCCGCGATCGGCTTTGGTTTCCTTTGATCAGCCGGGAAGAGGGTCAGCCGCGGGGAGGGGGTAGTCCCTGTACCGACAATAACGAGGCCCGGCAGAAACGCCTCGGAAAGGATAAGCCAACATAACAGGAGAGGATCATGACGAATAATACCTATAAGACGTGTATCGCTGCTTCAATGCTTGCCTGCGCGGTAATGATCGCGCCCGCGTCCGCGGCAGTCTTTGAGTTCCATTTTACCGGCCAATACACATTGCTGGACCCGCTGGGGAATTTGATGGACCAGCGGCCCATATCGTCGACGCTGACCTACGACGACAATTCGGGGGCCGGATTCTCCGCCGATATGACTATCAGCAACTTCGATACCTTCGGCGCAACCGCATAGATCTACGATATCTCGCTGCAGCGACAGGCCGGAACCAACCTGATCGTCGGCAATATGCTGGCTGATTGGAACTACAATGTCGGGGTACCGATTTCCATGGCGTGGGATGGGACCGGCCTGCTTAATGCGATCGATTACGGTTTGCAGGCGGGCGATGTCATCAGCGGAACCTATCTGCGGCGAGACGGCGTGGTGATCGCCGACGTCGACAGCGCCATACCGGCATCGGACAGTCTGGGTCTTGGTCAGGGACCGGCTCCGCTCGCCGTGACGACCTTGAATACCAGCACGCTCTGCGCTCCAGGCGTCGACTGCATAGGCAACGCGTTCTCAGGCGGCGCGCCCTTTACCGACGACGGCATAGGCGGCTCGTCGCTGATCGACAGCCCGTTCATTGGTTTGAACATCAATTTTGATATCGGCAGCGGCAATAGCCTCACCGTGCTGAGCGTTTCAGAGGTTCCGGTGCCTGCTGCCGCATGGCTGCTCGGGTCTGGCCTTATCGGACTGCTCGGTGTGAGTCGGGGTTGCAGAAAGAGCTAATAGCTGTTGCCGGATGTCGATGGCGTCAGGTTCGAGATTGAAAGCTTCGTTATCTGTGCGGGAAGATATGAGCGGAGTGGTGTGGGACGTACCTCCGGCGGTTCAGAAAGGTTTTTGAATCTCGACGGTCCAGGCGATTGGGAGATATCTACGGGGCTCGTGCCTTCTCAGGGTGGTTGGGACTGGAATTCTCTGGACCAGCTGCCGGCGACGATGCCCTGGCCTGGTGACGCCTGGTACTTCGGCGATGAAATATTGTCCAGAATTGTGTCACTCGACTTGCAGGCGGTCCAATGGCTTGCCCTTCCGGGGATCGGTCAACTTCAGCTCAATATCAAGGCGACATAACAGTCGCCTTGATATTCCGCACTGAAGACACTTACCTGACACTGGCTCCCGACCGGCAATGAGCTTTACCCGGCCTCGAAGGCGCGACTCTTATCCACCACGGGCGCTTCGCGACCCAGATGCCGATTTACGGTTTTGCGATACGCGGACAGGGCTGCCAGCTTGCGGGCGCTTCCGCCTCACGGACCTCTCGCGGGTGTTGGCCGGGGCTAGGGGCTGCGACATCGGGACGGGCGTCGATCAGCGGGTACGCCACACGGCTCAGGTGGCTGTTGATACGTTTCAGATCCCGTATCACGTCCAGGTAGATGGCGCTGTCCGCGATGGTCTTGGTGCTACTCGAGCGGAGGCGATCGAAGTGCGCCTGCACGGCCAGAGATTCCAGTTTTCTCAGGTTCCGCTTTGCCTGCAGCAGACGCTGAGCCAGGTGGGGGTCGCGCGACATCAGAACGTTCAGAGACAACTGCAGGTTGTCGCTCACCTGTGCGTGAATCTGTTTGATGTTCGCGAGCTCCTCCGGAGAAAACTGGCGGGCATGGCGCACCTTCTTGGCGGCGAGTCCCATCAGGTTCTGCTCGATGATGTCGCCGATCTGCTCCAGGTTGACCGTGAACCAGATGATCTCCATGCAGCGATCGCTTTCACGGTGCGACATATGGACGCGGGATAGCTGTATGAGATACAGCTTGATCGCCTCGTGCAGTTGGTCGACCGCGTCGTCGTCCTGACTCACTTCTTTCAGCAGCCGTGTATCGCCGTGCTCCAGCACCAGCATGCCACGTTGCAACATGTGATCGACCATGTCGCCCAGCCGCAGACACTCACGCGCCGCGCAGACGAGCGCCTCGGACGGTGTGTCCAGGAGGGCGGGGTCCAGATACTGCGGTTTAGCGGCGCTGCGCACCGGCGCGTTGTCCGGGAGGATCCGGACACAAAGCCTCGCGACGGACCCGATCAGCGGCAGGAACGCGACGGTGATCAGCAGATTGAACGCCAGGTGAGTGTGGATGACGGCATGCCCCTGGGACGCGCCGAGCATCGCAAACCAGTCTGTGATGAACGGAAGTGCTGGAACCAGGGCGAGTGCGCCGGCGCTGCGCATCAGCAAGTTGCCCAGAGGCACGCGACGCGCCGCGGCGACGGCGCTGGTCTGAACCGCGAGCGGCGCAATGGCGCCGCCGATGTTGACGCCCAACACCAAAGCGAGCGCGAGCGAGGGCGAGAGCGCCTGAGCGCCCGCCAGCGCCATCACCAGCAGGATCATCGCGAGGCTGGAATGCGCGAGCCAGGTCAGCAGAGCCGCCAGCAACATCGCCAGCAGCGGGTCGCCATCCAGCGAACTCAACAGCACGGCGAAACCGGGAGACTCGCGCAATGGCGACGACGCGGCCGTGATCAGGCTCAACGCGAGAAGCATCAAGCCGACGCCAATGGCGATACGGGCCACATGGCGGGTACGGTCGGTGCGCGACGCCATGAAAGCCGTCACGCCGACGGCGATCACGAGCGGCGACAACCAGCGCAGATCGAACGCATAGATCTGCGCCACCAGCGCGGACCCGACGTCCGCCCCGAGCATGATGGCCAGCGCCAATGCCGCCGGGATCAACCCGCGCGCGGCCAGTGACGAGACGATCAATGCAGTGGCCGAGCTGCTCTGCAGTACCGCGGTGGCGGCTAACCCCGTACCCGCCGCAGCGACGCGATTCGTCGTGCAGGCGCCGATCGCACGGCGCAACTGCGGACCGAACGCGCGCATCATGCCGGTACGCACCATGCGCACGGCCCACACCAGCAGCGCCACGCCGCCCACGAAGTTCACCAGCAATTGTGTACCGCTCACCGCTCATACTCCCTCGTAGTCCCATTACACGACCCGGCGGCCGGCCGGTGCGGCCTGCCCACGCAGGGCGCTGTAGCGCAACAGGAACCGGCGCGGCGTCAGGCCGCATCGCCACCGGGGTTTGGCGGTGGCTCGAAGTAACCGAGCAGATGCATCCGCGTGGTCGCGGTTCCGTCGGTCAGCGATCGGATCTTGTCGCGCAAGCCGATGATGCGGGCCGCCGGGGCCTCCCCCGCGAAGTGCGAGGTGCTTTGCCGGTTGGCCTGGAACGCGACATCCACGCTCCGCGCGCGCAACACACTCAGGATACGTTG
>JBAYTM010000137.1:0-6251 GCA_041675685.1 Thiohalobacteraceae bacterium | reverse complement strand
TTCGCCCGGCGTGCACGACGCCGACGAGGCGCACATGCGCCTGATGAACGAATGGCTGGGCAGCGAGGACGGCACCGCGCGCTATCTCGAGCAGTTCGTCCATGGCTACACCGACCTGGACGACTACCTCGCCCTGATCGGCCCCGAGCTCATCGAGCGTCTGGAGCACGGCCCGACCCGCTTCCTGCTCGACCCCTATCGCAAGTGGATCAAGCCACGCGCCGAAATCGAAGCCCTGATCGAGCGCAACACGGCACAAAGGAGCGCAGCATGAGCACCCTTGATCAGCAACAGACGCTGCCCTGCACCCGTCAGGAAATGATGGCGATCGCCGCCGGGCGCGAGATCCGAGACGGCGAACTGGCCATCTTCGGGGTCGGGCTGTCAATGCTCGCCGGCTACTTCGCGCAGGCCCACCACGCGCCCAATGTGCGCGCCATGACCGAAGGCGGGGTCTATGGCTCGACGCCGATCGGCGGCCTGCCGTGGGGGATCGAGTGCAACCGCATCTCGGCCAACGCGGTGAGCTTCACCAGTGCGCTCGACGCACTCGGCTGCCTGGTCGCCTCCGGGCGCTGCGACGTCGGCCTGATCGGTGCAGCGCAAGTCGACAAGTTCGGCAACGTAAATACCACCGCCATCTGGGGGCACCCCATCGACGCCGAGTACACGCCGCCGAAGACACGCCTGACCGGTGCTGGCGGTGCCAACGACATCGCCAGCGGGGCCAAGCGCGTGGTGATCATGGTCAGCCACGAGAAGAAGCGCTTCGTCGAACAGGTCGACTACATTTCGTCGCCCGGTTATCTCGATGGCGGCGATGCACGCGCCCGTTACGGCTTTGTCGGCGGTGGCCCGTCGGCGATCGTCACCACGCTGGGCATCCTGCGCCCACACCCGGAAACAAGGGAATTCGAGTTGAACGCCTGGTTCCCTTTCACCACCATCGACGAAGTCCGCGCCGCCACCGGCTGGGCGCTCAAGGTATCCCCCGATGCACGCGCGATGCCGCTGCCCGACGCGGCAGAATTGGCCGCCCTGCGCCGCGTCGATGAAACCGGAATGCTGCGCCGCCAGGGCTGAAAGGGGCCCGTCGGCAGAACCGGGCGCCACACCCCGGCGAGCGTCACGATGGCGGATCATGGCAGTTCACGCGAGAATCAGCTCAAACCCACGGGCGCCTTCCGGCGTCCCCCCCGTTCCGGAGAACACACCATGAGCGACATCGTCACCTTGCGCCGCGTGCTGCGCGACAGCCGCACGATCGCGGTCGTCGGCCTGTCGGCCGAGTGGCACCGCCCGAGCTACTTCGCCGCCAAGTACATGCAGGCGCACGGCTACCGGATCGTTCCGGTGAATCCGAAGTACCCCGAGATCCTGGGCGAGAAGAGCTATCCTGACCTGAAATCGATTCCGTTTCCGGTCGACCTCGTCGACGTCTTCCGCAAACCCCAGGACTGCGTGCCCATCGCGCGCGACGCGGTGGCCATAGGCGCCCGCGCGCTGTGGCTGCAGATCGGCGTGATCAACGAAGAAGCAGAGCGCATCGCCGCGGACGCCGGCCTCACCGTAATCGCCGACCGTTGCGTCAAGATCGAGTACGCCCGCCTCTTCGGCGGCCTCAACTGGATGGGCGTGAATACCGGCATCGTCTCCGCCCGCCGGCCCCTCTGAAAGGATAATCCCATGGCAGACCACCAATTCGGATTCGACACCCTGAGCCTGCACGCCGGACAAATCCCCGACGCCGCGACCGGCAGCCGCGCGGTGCCAATCTACCAGACCACCTCTTACGTGTTCGACAGCCCCGAGCATGCCGCCAGCCTGTTCAACCTGCAGACCTTCGGCAACGTCTATTCGCGCCTGTCGAACCCGACCGTGGCCGTGCTTGAGGAGCGCATCGCCGCGCTCGAAGGCGGCCGCGCCGCGGTTGCGGTATCGAGCGGGATGGCCGCGCAGATGATCGCGCTGCTCAACGTCGTCGAGGCCGGCGACCAGATCGTTGCGGCGCGCACGCTGTACGGCGGCACCCACACCCAACTCGATGTCAATTTCCGCAAGCTCGGCATCGATACCGTGTTCGTCGACGCCGACGAACCCGAGAACTTCGCCCGCGCGATCACGCCCAAGACTAAGGCGCTGTACGCCGAAACGCTCGGCAACCCCTCGCTCAACGTGCTCGACATCGAGCGCGTGGCCCGCATCGCCAACGACGCCGGACTGCCGCTGTTCATCGACAACACCTTCGCCTCGCCCTATCTGTGCCGCCCCTTCGAATGGGGTGCCGCCATCGTCGTACATTCGGCGACAAAGTTCCTCGGCGGGCACGGCACCACGATGGGCGGCGTGATCGTCGAGTCGGGCACGTTCCCGTGGGGTAATGGCCGCTTCCCCGGCATGACGGAACCTTCGCCCGGTTACCATGGTGTGCGCTTCTTCGAGACCTTCGGTGACTTCGGGTTCACTGCCAAGTGCCGCATGGAAGGCCTGCGCACCTTCGGCCCGGCGCTGTCACCGTTCAACGCCTTCCTGCTGCTGCAGGGGGTCGAGACCCTGTCGCTGCGCATGGAGCGGCACTGTTCCAACGCCTTGGCGGTGGCGCGCTTCCTCGAAGCGCACCCGAGCGTGGAGTGGGTCAATTACCCCGGCCTGCCGTCGAGCGAGTACCACGCGCTGGCGCAAAAATACCTGCCGCGTGGCGCCGGCGCGGTGCTGTCCTTCGGCATCAAGGGGGGCGCCGCGGCCGGACAGCGCTTCATTGACGGCGTCCAGTTCCTGTCTCATCTGGCCAACATCGGCGACGCCAAGACCCTGGTCATACACCCTGCCTCGACCACGCACCGCCAGATGGACGAGGCCCAGCAGATCGCCGCCGGCGTACCGCCCGACCTAATCCGCGTGTCCGTCGGCCTCGAAACCCTGGACGACATCCTGTGGGATATCGATCAGGCGCTCGCCAATGCAGTCGATTAGGCAGCCCTGACGCCGCACGCGCAGCCCTTCCCCTATCCCGCGCGTGCGCAAAGCTATGCTGTTTTTCTTGGTTCTGTTTGTTTACTGAGCATGGACAATCGGGCGCTCGACAGCCACGAGCACCCGACGCACCATGAAGCACGATACTGATCGACTCGTAAACTGGCTGATAAGCGCCCTCGAACTTGAGACCACCGTATTTCACATCGGCCAGTATTGCGGCTCATGGCGCGCCTCGACCGCCGGGCGAATGCGCGCGAGTTTTCACCTCGTGCTACGCGGACGCTGCTTTCTGCATCTCGAGAACCGCGAGCCGATCGAACTCGGTCCGCGCGACGCGGTGTTCCTGCTGCGCGACCAGCCCCACTCGCTGACCCCCGAACGCCACCCCGGCCCGGCCTGCGTGCCACGACCGATGCAGGCGATGCAGCCGGTAAGGGCTGACGGCACTAGCCTTGCCTGCGGCTTTTTCGATTTCCGCGGTCTGCCGTGCGAGTTGCTGAGCGAGTCCTTTCCCGACTGCCTGCTGCTGCGTGCCGATGCGCCGGCATTGCGTGCAATCACACCGCTGTTCGACCTCATCCTGGCCGAGGCCAATCGTGACGCAGCTGAAGCTTCGCCCCTGATCGAACGGCTGACTGAACTGATGCTCTTCTATCTGATCCGCGATATGGCCACTCGGGAAGATATCGAGGCCGGCCTGTGGGCGGTGGCGAGCCGGGCCCAATTTGCGCCACTGGTCGAGCACCTGCTGCGCGACCCCGGTCGCGACTGGTCGGTGGAGCACATGGCACAGGTGACCAACATGTCTCGTTCGAGCTTCTTCAAGCACTTCATGGACACCTGCGGCCTGCCACCGGCGCAGTTCCTGCTGTCGCTGCGGATGAACATCGCCGCCCGACGACTGCGCAAGGGCGACAGCGTAACCCGGGCAGCAGAACACGTCGGCTACCAGTCTCCGGCAGCCTTCACTCGGGCCTTCAAGAAGATCATCGGCGAGCAGCCGGGCGCCTATCAGCGCTCACGCCGGACGGCGGCCGATTCTGATAGCAGACGCGAAGTGCGCCTGCATGAACTGCACTGATCACCGCTACCGGCGGAAACTCGACAACCTGGGCCGGGCATCTACAGCGGTGGACGATCGAGCAAGAAACTGCGACGGCGGGACATAGAGCGGACCAACCCGGACCGCGACAATAGACAGATCAACCGTCATCGATGGAACGCCATGTCCCGCCTGCCCCTGCAAACGTCTGAAACCGCACCCCACGCCAGCACCCCGTTCGTCGAGCGCGCGATCGCCAACAACGGCTTCCTGCCCAATCTGGTTGCCGTACTCGCCAATGCCCCCGCGGCGATCGAAACCTACTTTACCGTGGGCGAGATCAATGCTCGCGCCAGCCTGACGCTGGTCGAACGCGAAGTCGTCCAGATCACCGCGGCCAGCCTGCATGGCTGCGAATTTTGCGTGGCCGGCCATTCGGCTATCGCGCTGAAGAAGGCTGGCCTCGACCCGAGCACGGTGCTCGCCCTGCAGCAACGGGGGGCGACCGGCGAGCCGCGCCACGATGCACTGGCCGCGTTCACCCGTGCCGTGATCGTCAGCCGCGGCGCGGTGGGCGACGGTGAGTTGAAGTCCTTCACCGACGCCGGCTTCACCCTGGCCCAGGCGCTCGAAGTGGTACTTGGGGTAAGCCTCGCCACCCTGTGCAACTTCGCTAACAACCTGGCCAGGAACGAGATCAATCCGCAACTTCAAGCCTTCCGTCCCGGAGTCCTGCAAGCATGACCTCCTTCCCCACCCCCCTCGCGACCGACTCGATCACATCCGGCCTGGGCTGGTTCTCCGACCACGCCGAGGCGCTCAACGCCGGCACCACCGACGGCGATTCGCTCGTGCCGCAACTGGGTCGCCAGGCGCTGTTCCGCATCGGCGTGCCACGGGCGCTTGGCGGTGCGGGCGGCACCACCTTCGATGCGCTGGAGGCGATCGCCGCGGTCGCCGAACGTTCGCTGACGGCCGCCTTCGTGTTTTGGGGGCAGCGCACTTTCATCGAGTACCTGCTGCAAAGCCCCAACGCCGGCTTGCGCGAGCGCTGGCTGCCGGCCTTGCTGGCTGGCGAGTTTGCCGGTGCGACCGGACTGTCGAACGCCATGAAGTTTCTCTCGGGTATCGAATCGATCCAGATCGCCGCCACCCCGCATGAGCGCGGCTGGCGCCTGAACGGTCATCTGCCCTGGGTCACCAATCTGCGCAAGGCCGGCTTCGTGGTCGCCGCCGCGGTCGCACCCGACAATGGCGCCGGTCCCGCGGTGGTCGCCTTTACCGACAGACTGCCGGGTGTCAGGCGCAGCGCAGACCTCGATCTGGTGGCACTGCGCGCAAGCAACACCGCCGCCATCGCGATCGACGCGGTAGAGATCGGCCCCGAGGACGTGATCCACCCCGATGCGCGTACGTTCTGCCCACGCGTCCGTCCCGCCTTTCTGTCGCTTCAACTCGGCATGTCGATCGGACTGGCGAGGGCTGCGCTACAGACCGCGCGAACCCTCGGCAAGGGCGCGCATGGCGTATTGCTTCCGCGCGCGGAGACAGTGGCGAACGAGCTGGAGTCGATAGTCGGCAGCGTGCGCGAGGGGCTTGCCAGCGAGCGCTTCCGGTCCGATCCGGCAGCGCTGTTCAGGATCCGCATCCGTCTCGCGGAGCTCGTGCAAATCGCGCTCGGACTCGAGCTTGATGCCACCGGCGGTCGCGCCTATCTGCTCGACCACAACCGCGACTTTGCCCGGCGCTGGCTCGAGGCTGCCTTCGTTCCGGTGATCACGCCCAGCCTCACCCAATTGCAGGGCGAGTTGGCGAAGCATGCAGGAACATGCGCGGCATGAATGCGCCGCAGTCGCTCGCATCGGACTTGGCACCGCCCGGCACCGAGTCAGCGCTGAGCGCCGAGTCGGTGTCCTTTGCCTATGCCGGCACCGGACCGATCTTCGACCAGGTGTCGCTCTCCATCCGCCGGCGCGAAATCCTGTGCCTGCTCGGCGGCAGTGGCTGCGGCAAATCCACCCTGCTGCGCGTGCTCGCCGGGCTGGAGACGCCGAGCGCCGGTCGCGTGCGCTTTCTCGGGCAGCCGCTTGCCCGCCCGCATCCACGCAGTGCGCTGGTGTTCCAGCAGGCCAGCCTGCTGCCATGGCTGAATGTCTTCGACAACGCCCGCTTCGGGCTCGATTTCAAGCACCAGCCGGCGATCGAGGGCGACACGCGCCGGTTACGGGTCCAG
>JBAYTM010000136.1:0-6280 GCA_041675685.1 Thiohalobacteraceae bacterium | reverse complement strand
TTCTGTAAAGAGGTGTTCAAGGAGCTGCCGATGGAGTTCGCGGCCGAGGCCCAGAAGCTGCTCAACGTGAGTCTCGAAGGCGCAGTGGGCTGATCGGTATTACTGACGAGGAATCATCCATGTTAAGCATCAAAGATCTGAAAGTGACCGTCGACGGCAGTCCGATCCTGCAAGGGTTGAATCTGCAAGTACGCCCCGGCGAAGTCCACGCCATCATGGGCCCGAACGGCTCCGGCAAAAGCACGCTTGCGCATGTATTGACCGGACGCGAAGGCTATCAGGTGACCGGCGGCGAGGTGCGTTTCGAGGGCGAAAACCTGCTCGACCTGGAGGTCGAGGAGCGCGCGCACAAGGGCCTGTTCCTGGCGTTGCAATATCCGGTCGAGCTGCCTGGCGTAAACAATATGGTGTTCCTGCGCGAGGCGCTGAACGCCATCCGCAGCGCGCGCGGCGAGACCCCCTTGGACGCGGTGCAGTTCCTGAAACTGGTGCGCGAGAAGGCCCGCGCCGTGAACATCGATCCGGAATTGCTGAAACGCTCGGTCAATGCCGGCTTCTCCGGCGGCGAGAAGAAGCGCAACGAGATACTGCAGATGGCCTTGCTGGAACCGAAACTGGCGATCCTCGACGAAACCGATTCCGGTCTCGACATCGATGCGTTGCGGGTGGTCGCCGACGGCGTCAACGCTTTGCGCACGCCGGAGCGCGCCATGATCGTGGTCACCCACTATCAGCGGTTGCTCGACTACATCGAACCCGACTTCGTCCATGTGCTGGCCGGCGGACGCATCCTGCGATCCGGCGACAAGTCGCTGGCGCTCGAGCTCGAAGAGAAGGGTTACGGCTGGATCACCGGGGAGGCTGCCGCATGAATGCCGTCGCTCCGATACAGGACCAGGCGCGGGAACGCTATCGCGAGCTGTTGGCCGCGACGGCGCCGGAGCTGCCGGGACAGAACCTGGAGTGGTTACGGACCCAGCGCAGCGAGGCGACTGAAAGGTTCCTCGACAAAGGCTTCCCCACGCGCAAGGACGAGGCCTGGCGCTATACCAGCCTCGACAAGCTGCTGGAGCAACCCGTCACGACGCGCGCACCAGCGGTCGCGGGATTGTCCGAAAGCGACATCGAGGGCTTCGCCATCAGCGCGAAACCGGCGGCACGGCTGGTATTCGTCAACGGCGTCTGGGCTCCGCAGCTCTCGCACGCGCGCGGCGTAACGGACGGCGTCCAGGTGGCCGGCCTGCGGGCGGCGCTGGAGCGCATGCCCGAACAGATCGGTTATTGGCTCGGCAGTGCGGCCGGTACGGCACCGACCAGCTTTGCCGCCCTGAATACCGCGTTGCTCGCGGACGGCGTATGGATCTACCTGCCGGCCGGGGTACGGCTGTCGGCGCCGATCGAGCTGCTGTACCTGTCGAGCGGCACGGACAGTACCCTGGCGGTCAGCCCGCGCAATCTGATCGTGCTGGAAAACGGCGCGGAGGCAACGGTGGTCGAGCATTACGCCAGCTACGACGCGGCAAACAGCTTCACGAACAGCCTCACCGAGATCCAGTTGGGCGACGCGGCCCGACTCGAGCACAACCGACTGCAGGACGAGCATCCGCTGGCGGCACATTTGAGCAGTCTGTTCATACGCCAAGGCCGTGCGAGCCATTATCGCGGTCTCGGCGTGAGCCTTGGTGGCACCTGGTCGCGCACCGAGTACCACAACCGCTTCGGTCAGTCCGATGCGCGCTGTGACTTGGACGGGCTGTATGTCGCGGGCGACCGCCAGCTCACGGATTTCCATCTCGACATCCAGCACGCCGTGCCGGGCTGCACCAGTCAGGAACGCTTCAAGGGCATCCTGCTCGGGCGTGGTCGGGCGGTGTTCGACGGGCGTATTCGCGTCGAACAGGACGCGCAGCAGACCGACGCCTTCCTGAGCAACCACAACCTGTTGCTGTCGCGTGATGCCGAGGTCGACACCAAGCCGCAACTGGAGATCTTCGCGGACGACGTGAAGTGCGCGCACGGCACGACCATCGGCCAGATCGAACCGGCACAGATGTTCTATCTGCGCTCGCGCGGCATCCCTGAGGCGGATGCCAGGCGCATGCTGAGTCTCGGCTTCGCCGCCGAGCTGCTGGCCGACTGCGGCGTGCCCGAATTTGCAGCCCATGTCGAAGGGCGCCTGCAGACACTGCTCGAAGGCGACGCCCGGACTTCGGAACAACAGTGAACTTTATACGTATCGGACAGGAGGTGGCGTATGTTGGAACGTATGGCGCGATTGCTCCATAAGGACGAGACAGCCGAACCGGCACAGGTCGCAGCTGCGCCTTCCCCGCAGGCGTCGCAGGGCGCCGTGACGGACGAGCAACTGATCACGGCGATACGGACCGTGTACGACCCGGAGATCCCGGTCAACATCTACGACCTCGGCTTGATCTATGGCATGCGCATTGGCGACGATGGCGGGGTCGAGATCGACATGACCCTGACCGCGCCCGCCTGCCCGGTCGCAGGCACCTTGCCGCGCACGGTCGAGGACGCCGTACGCCAGGTGCCCGGCGTGAGTTCCGCCAAGGTCGAGCTGGTCTGGGATCCGCCCTGGACCCCGGACCGTTTGTCCGACGAGGCGCGCCTTGAACTCGGCATGATGTAGACCGTCGGACCCGAGTCGAGAAAACAGTTCAGGATAGCAACCGGCAGGAGATCGCTATGGCAGTGCAACTTACGGAAAAGGCCGCGCAGCGCGTGCAGACCATGATCGCCAAACGGGGCGAGGGACTGGGCCTGCGTCTCGGCACACGCAAAAGCGGGTGTAGCGGCTTCGCCTATGTCGTCGATTACGCGGATGCGGTCGCGGACAACGACCAGGTGTTCGAGAGCCACGGCGTCAAGGTGGTCGTCGACGAGGCCAGTCTCGCGCATCTCGACGGTCTGGTGGTCGACTACGTACGCACCAACGCACTGAACGAAGGCTTCGAGTTCATCAATCCGAACGTCAAGGAAAGCTGTGGCTGTGGCGAGTCGTTCAGTGTCTAAGCCGAAAACGGAGACCCGCATATGACCGACATGGCCGAAATTCTCGAGACCTTCGACCTGCTGGGCGACTGGGATCAGCGGTATCAGTATCTGATCGAACTCGGTGAAAAGCTGCCGGCCATGCCGGAGGAGCTGAAGACCGAGGAGAACCGCGTCAAGCCCTGCATGAGCACCGTGCACGTCGCCGCCCAGGCGGATCCACACCAGCCTGGGCATGTCCGCTACCAGGGCGACTGCGACACCGCGGTCATCAAAGGTGTACTGGCACTGCTGATCGAACTATTCTCGGGTCGCAGCCCGGAAGAGATTCAGGCCATGGACACGGATGCGCTGTTCGAACAACTGCAACTGGCGGAACACCTGTCGCCGAACCGGCATGTCGGCATCTATGCCCTCGTCGACGTCATGAAATCGCAGGCACGCGCGCTGCGCGAGGCGCAGGTCGCCTAGCGGGACAAGGACTACACTGAATAGACCCATCCGGCCCGCGATCCGGAACCTGGAGCGCCGGCGCCGCAACAAGAATAACGTCGAATCCAGAAAGGAGGCACGCGATGCAGAGCCATACCAACCATCGCCCGTTCGCTTCGGTGCTCGTCGCGCTCGGCGTCGCACTGAGCTTCGCCTCGGCGGTCGTCCCGCATTACACCGCCGGCTACACCCTCATGATGGGCGTGCTGCTGAGCGGCCTGCTCCCCTATCTGGTCTATGGCATCGCCATACCCTTCCTGCAAGGATGGGTGCTGTCGCTACCGGGCGTCGTATTGGTCCTATTGCATGCCGCACTGGTTGCGCGTGAACGTTTTCTTGACCACGCGGATTACGGCAATGGGCTGATCTATCTCGTGCCACTGGTGTTGGCGGTGGCATTGTTGCCGGTAGTTTATCTCGCGCTGAAACGACCCTGGGGTGCGGAGCCGCCACCGAAGCAACCGGTAAGCCCGGCGACAGGAACCTGAGGCCGCATAAACGAAAGGACCCGCGCGAGGCGGGTCCTTTCGTTTATCTGGCGCGCCCGGAGAGATTACTCAGGGCTCCGCCCTCTCGCCCTTCGGGCCGCCTTCGCTGCGCTCCGGCGTTCTGCGCCGCTCCGCGGCTTGTCGAACTCGACCGATTGGATAAGTCGGGAGTTCGAACCTCTTACAAACGGCCGCATAAACGAAAGGACCCGCGCGAGGCGGGTCCTTTCGTTTATCTGGCGCGCCCGGAGAGATTCGAACTCCCGACCGCTCGGTTCGTAGCCGAGTACTCTATCCAGCTGAGCTACGGGCGCTTTGGAAGGCGGAATTATCCAGGATCAGGCGAAAAATTCAAGGTAAAACGCGTCGTGTTTGAAAGAAAGGCGGATTGGTTCGGTCGAACCGAAGTTTGGCGGAGAGAGAGGGATCACCGCCGCCGCTACGCTTCGGCGTTCTCCGCGGCCTGCGGCCGCTCCGTCGAACCCCGACTTTGATTTTGGGCGGTCCCCACCAAAGCCTCCCACACCCAAAATAAAAAAGGCCCCACGCAGGGGCCTTTTAATTTGGCGGAGAGAGAGGGATTCGAACCCTCGATAGAGTTACCCCTATACACCCTTAGCAGGGGTGCGCCTTCAGCCACTCGGCCATCTCTCCTCGCCCGCTGTTCTTGGTTCAGCCGATAGGCTCTGCAGCGGGGGCGGTAGGATACCTTGAGGAGGCGCGTTAGGTAAAGGTTCGAGAGATCCGAAGTGAGGCCGCTTCAGTCGTGGCCGTTTTCGGCCGCGACTTTGCCGCCGCTTTGTTCCTGCTCGCGCTGGATACGCTCGTAAATCTCTTCACGATGTACCGCCACGTGTTTAGGAGCGTTCACGCCGATGCGCACTTGGTTGCCCTTTACGCCCAGCACCGTGACGGTGACTTCGTCCCCGATCATCAGTGTCTCACCTACCCTGCGAGTCAAAATCAACATTCGTGAATCTCCTTACTCATTCACTTGCACATTCCTGGTCCATGACGGGCGTTCGACCAGGAATTTCCCGACCGGGCCGACATTACAGGTTTCGGCCACCCGGGCCGAAACTATAGATCCCTTTAACAGACTATTTTTATAGTGGAATTTCGCGGTGCGGCGGCGGGAGTTCCGCGGCAATCCGTTGGGCATCCCGGCCCGGAGGGAAGCGCTGTATCAGGACGCTTTGTCCAGCTGGAAGGCATCGTGCAGGGCGCGAACGCCGAGTTCGAGATACTTTTCGTCGATAACGACCGACACCTTGATCTCGGACGTGGCAATCATGCGGATATTGATACCTTCGTCGGCCAACGCCTTGAACATGGTCGCGGCAATACCTGCATGCGAGCGCATGCCCACCCCGACCAGGGAAATCTTGACGATTTTACTGTCGCCGGACACCTCGCGCGCATTGAGTTCTTTGGCCGCGGCCCCGATCACAGCCATCGCCTTGTCGTAATCGTTGCGGTGCACGGTGAAGGTGAAGTCCGTGGTGTCGCCGGACGTCGAAATGTTCTGGATGATCATATCCACTTCGATATTGGCGGCGGCGACAGGGCCGAGGACACGATGCGCGACGCCCGGCTGGTCCGGTACGCCCAATACGGTGATCTTCGCCTCGTCGCGGTTGAACGCGATGCCTGAGATCAGCGGATTTTCCATGCTTTCGTCCTCGTAGGTAATCAGCGTGCCCTCGCCTTCCATGAACGAGGACAGTACGCGTAACGGTACATTGTATTTGCCCGCGAATTCAACCGAACGGATCTGCAGAATCTTTGAACCAAGGCTGGCCAGCTCCAGCATTTCCTCGAAAGTGATGCGGTTCAACCGGCGCGCCTGGGGCACGACCCGCGGATCGGTGGTGTAGACGCCGTCCACGTCGGTATATATCTGGCATTCATCGGCTTTCAAGGCCGCCGCCAGGGCGACCGCCGTGGTATCTGAACCGCCCCGACCGAGCGTGGTGATATTGCCCTGCTCGTCCACGCCCTGGAACCCGGCGACCACGACCACCTTGCCTTCGGACAGATCTTTGCGGACACGGGCGCCATCGATCGCCTGAATGCGCGCCTTGTTGAAGGCGCTGTCGGTCAATATATGCACCTGCGGCCCTGTGTAGGAGCGCGCCGGACAGCCACGCTCGTGCAACGCCATGCACAGCAGCGCGATGGTCGACTGCTCGCCGGTCGCCAGCAGGACATCCAGTTCGCGCGGGTCGGGTTTTACGCTGATGGCCTTGGCGAGCTTGATCAGCCGGTCCGTCTCGCCGCTCATCGCG
>JBAYTM010000135.1:0-6320 GCA_041675685.1 Thiohalobacteraceae bacterium | reverse complement strand
CCCGCAGAGCAAGGGCATACCGCGCCCGCTCTGGCCGCACCTATGCAATGTCGTCAGGATCGAGAACGCCTTGCGTGCCGCCGCAAGTTCCGATTTTCAGGTGGTCAACCTGCGGCTGGGCATCTTTGCAGGGAACCGCTACGCCCTTGGCGTGCTGCCTATACTGGTGCCGCGCTTGAAGACGCACTTGGTGCCCTGGGTAGCCGGCGGACGCACCAGTCTGCCGATTATCGACGGGCGCGACGTTGCTCAGGCCTTTGCGCACGCCATCGTCGCCGAAGGCCTCGCCGAGTACGAAGGTTTCAACATAGTCGGGCCCGAGGTGCCGGCCGTGCGTGAAGTCATCGGCTTCCTGCGCGAAGAATACGGTCTGCCAAAACCGCATTTCAGTGTGCCGTTCTTCATCGCCTATCGCTTCGCCTGGCTGATGGAAAAGCTCGATCCTGTTTTCCCTTGGGAGCCGCTGGTGACACGCAGTATCGTCCACTTGATGGAAGAGGTGGGTGCAGACAACGTCAAGGCCGAGCGCCTGCTCGGCTACCATCCGGCCTGTGGCTGGCGCGACGCGATACGCGCACAGATGCGTGAAATGGCCTCGCGTCGGACGCGGCCGATGGCGATGGCGCGCCCCATTGTCTGAGCGAACTACAACCCGTGCATGCAGGTCAAGCGGCCAAGGAGCTCCCCATGCGTAGAGAGCCGGGCGAGCAGGTCGGCCAGCTACGTCTGCAATCGACGGATGGAGTCGGCTTTGATGTGGACCAGCTGCGCGACAAACGCTTCATGTTGTCGTTTTTTCGCTTTGCCGCCTGCCCGTTCTGTAACCTGCGCGTCCACGAGCTGGTAACGCGATACGGCGAACTCGGCAGTCGCTTCGCGGTCGTCGCCATCTTCGATTCGCCACTGGACAATCTGCAGCGGTATGCGGGTCGGCATCGGGCGCCCTTTCCAATCCTCGCAGATCCAACCAACGTCTATTACCGTGCCTTTGCCATCGAGCGCTCGATCCCGGGGATGTTGAAGGCGGCGTTGCTACGCTTTCCGTCGGTACTGCGCGCGGTGGTTCTCGAGCGCTACCTGCCGACGAGCTTTCAGGGACACCTTGCCACGTTGCCGGCCGATTTTCTGGTCGATGAGCGGGGGATAATCCGGCGAGCCTATTACGGGAGGGACATCGGCGACCATCTGCCGTTCGAACAGGTAAGGGCATTCGCCGTGGGAGCGGCTGATTGACGTTTGTATACGGGGGTCGGCAGACACGCGCCAGCGTGGCGCTTGAGCGGTACAATGCGCATACTGCTCAATGGGTCTGGCGTATGGCGCTCAAGCGGAAAGGTCAAGAGTTCAGGCGGCACATCGTCGCGACGGCGAATAGGCTGTTCTATCAGCGCGGCTTCAATCAGGCCTCGTTCTCGGATATCGCCGAGGCGGCGGACATACCGCGCGGGAATTTCTACTACTACTTTAAGACCAAGGACGAGATTTTGGAGGCGGTGGTGGACTACCGGCTGGAGAGCATCCGCGCCATGCTGGCGGAGTGGGATGCCGCCTTTACGGACCCACGCGACCGCCTCAAGCGCTATGTACAGATTCTATTGAACGAGGAAGGCGATATCCTGCGCTATGGTTGCCCGATGGGCTCGCTGACCGTGGAACTCAGCAAGACGCAGTTGCAGTTGCAATCGCGCGCGCAGGAGATGTTCCAGGTGTTTTTCGAGTGGCTCAAGGCGCAGTTTCTGGCGCTTGGCCGTGCGCGGGCATCGCGCGACCATGCCCTGCACCTGCTGGCGGCAACGCAGGGTGCGAGCCTGGTCGTAAATGCCTTCGACGACAGGGCATTTCTGCGCAAAGAGGCCAATCGCCTCAAGCAGTGGATCGACGAGTTGTAGCATCGCGAGATTTTCAAAGGGTGACAGATTGGAGCACAGCATGACCAGTTCGCAGGCCGAGCCGAGCTTTCCCGAGGCGTTCCGCGGCACTTTCTATGGTGTACTGCGTTGGCCGCAACTCGACGCGCTGTGGGAAAGGCTACGCAGCGACGCTGCGGCTGGTTGGTATATCTACGCCGTCGGCACCGAGCCACCTGCCAGCTCGGCGGGCGCCGACAAACTGGTGGAGTTCATCGCCGAGATCGATGTGCTGTTGCGGCGCGAACACGGCGAGGATTATTGCGGTGTGGTCTATACGGACTCTTTCGATTCGCCGAGCTTCGTCAAGATATTCGATCCGCATAACCTCGGCGTCTCCTGCGGGTTCAGCGATAACCCGCCCTTGCCGGGCTGGGTACTGTCGAAGATCCCTCCGACGGACCTCAAAGCCCCGGATCTCGCCGGCAACCGGCGGCGCTGGTGGCAGCGCCTGTTCGGCAGCTGAGGCAGCGTGCCGGCCAGGTCCAAAACGGTTTGCCCCGCTAGTTGACACGCAACGGCTTGGCGACCATTTAAGTGAACGTTCACGTACAACGCCTTTCAATCATCGACGGAAATCCCGTACTTGCGAATCCGGTAGCGGAGCGTGTCGCGGGTGGTGTTCAGGCTGCGCGCGGCGGCGGCGACGTTGTAGTGATGCTGTTCCAGGACGGCCTCGATCGCCGCGCGGTCGATTTCCTCCAAGCTCAGGCTCCCGTCCAGAGACAAGCGTAGCCAGCGTCCGTTCGGGTCCAGCTGGACCGAGCGATCCTCGCAGGCCGGGTCATCGCGATACTCCTGAAATCCTGGTTGCAATCGCAAGTCGACGAGCGAGAGCGCTGTCGACTCTGCGTGCAGGACGGCGTGCTCGATACTGTTGCGAAGTTCGTGCACGTTGCCGCGCCAAGGATGCGTTCGCAGTCTCTCCCAGACCGGATCCGGTACCTGCGTGATCCTGCGGTCGAACTTGGCGTTGAAGTTTGCGATGAAGTGTCCGACCAGGTCTTCAATATCCTCGCTGCGCGCACGCAGGCTGGGCAGCTGCAACCCGTAGCGGCTCAGGCGGTGCAACAGGTCTTCCCTGAAATGCCCCATTCGCTGGCCGGCCCGCAAATCGCGGTTGCTGGAGGCGATGATTTGCACGTCGCCGGTAATCGTCTGATCGCCGCCTGCCGGACGGAATTTCCGGCTCTCGATGAAACGCAACAGTCGGGCTTGGACATCCAGGGGTAACGCAGCCACCTCGTCGAGAAACAGGCTGCCTCCCTGGGCCTGTGCGAGCAGTCCCGGTTGGACGCCGTCGTCGTCGGCCTCACGGCCGAACAGCGCCACCTCCAACCGGTCGCGCGGGAGGGCGTTGCAACGCATCTCCAAAAAGGGGCCGCGGGCGCGTGGCCCGCTGAAATGCGCGATGCGCGCGACCAGGCGCTTGCCCGTGCCCAGTTCGCCGCCGATGAACAGTGCGGCATGCGGGGTGCTGCAAAGCTGTTTCAGGATCTGGCGCGTCTCGGCGGCCGCTGCGCTGCGGCCGAGGAAGGCGTCGGGCCGGTATCGCTGCGCGGCCGGTTTCGTCACTGCCTTTAGCCGCCGCTGCGCACGTGCGCTGCGCGCCGCGCTGGCGATGAGCAGGTCCAGCTGCGCCAACTCGACGGGTTTGTTCAGCACGGCGAAGTCGCTATGTGCCGCCGCACGCTCGTTCGGGGCCGCGGCAAGCAGGATCCATTCCATCCCGCCGTCGCTGCGGGCGCGCAGTGCCTCGACGTCACCGTCGGGCAGGTGCGTCGACGCCACCACGACGTCGGGGCCCGGCTCGCGACGCAGCAATCGTCGCGCCTCGTCGAAATTGTCCGTGACCGTGCAGGCGGCGGCATGCGCATAGCGCACCTGCAGCGTCCTTCCGAGTGCGGGGTCGGCTTCGATGAACAGCAGACGCGCCTGCAGAAGGGATTGTCGGTTGGCCGGCAATGCCGCCGTCATGGCGTTCCACCGACACACATTACGGTCAAAACACGCCGCGGCGGTCGCACCTGTACAGCGGACTTGTTGTCGTCCGACCTCTCCATTGCTCGCCCCTCCAATGCTCCATGGCGCGCCGGTTCCTTGATGGCGGATCGTTCATTCTCCCGCGAGACGCCGGATACCAGCACAGTTGCTGTATCAGCATAGACGAGTTGTGACGTGGCGCAGCGCGGAGATGGAAAGCGTTGGGCGCCGAAACAAGTTCCGCGAGCGCGGGCTTCTCAGGAGGGCAACCATGCGGGGGGCTTCTGGGCGACTTGCCGCAGCGGCACGCCGTAGAGCCGTTCCAGCGATCTCTGCTGCAACACCTCACGGCACGGCCCAGCGATCGTCGAACCATCGCCGAACAGCATCAGGCAATGATCGGCGAAGCGCGCCGCCAGGTTCAGATCGTGCAATACCATCACGGTGGTTTTCTGTCGCTGCTGGGCCAGGCCGGCCACCAGGCCGACGAGTTCCACCTGATGTTGCAGGTCGAGGTGGTTGGTGGGTTCGTCGAGCAACAGAATCTGCGGGTCCTGGGTCAGGAGGGTCGCAATCGCCAAGCGTCTGCGCTCGCCGCCCGAGAGCGTTGCGACATCGCGCTCGTCCCAACCTGCCAGACCGACTCGATGCAGGGCGTCCTGCGCGAGACGGCGATCAGTCGCGTCTTCAGATCCCCAGAATCCGATGTGTGGATGACGGCCGAGCAGGGCGGTTTCCAGTACGGATGCGGGGAAAGCGTCTCGACTGTCCTGCGGCAGCAGCCCGAGGCGGCGCGCGATGCTGCGGCGCGACTGGGTTGCCAGGTCTGCGCCGTCGAGATACAGGCCGCCACCCGTCGGCGATCGCAAACCGGCCAGGGTATGCAGCAGCGTCGTCTTGCCACTGCCATTGCGGCCGAGGATGGCCCAGCACTGGCCGGGCGCGAATTCCAAATCCAGTGCATCGCAGACATCGACCAGACCGATGCGCAGGGTTAGTCGACGTAGTTGCAGCCGGCTCACGACGGCAGGACCGCGCGCGTGCGCAACAGCAGAAACAGAAACACCGGGATGCCGAGCGCCGCGGTCAGAATGCCGACCGGCAACTGTTGCGGTGCCCAGAGCGTGCGCGCCAACGTATCGGCAAGCAGCAACAGCCCACCGCCGGCCAGTACACAGGCCGGCAGTAGCAGCCGATGGTCGCGCAGGCCGAGCAAGCGCAACAGGTGCGGCACCACCAGACCCACGAAGCCGACGCTCCCGGCGAGGGTCACCGCGGTCGCCGTGCCCAGCGCAGCGAGCAGATACAGCAGATTGCGCAGCGGCTTTACGTCGACGCCGAGCGTAAGGGCCTGCTGCTCACCACGTGCCAGCAGATTCAGCGGGCGCGCGAGTAGCCAACTGACGAGGAGCATTGCCGACAGAACCAGGATCGCCGGCCAGGGAAGGTCGCCGGGACGGATCTCGCCCATCATCCAGAACAGCATGCCGCGCAGATTCTGTTCCGGCGCGATGGTCAGGATAAAGGCGATCAATGCGCCCCAGGCCGATGCCATGATGATACCGGTCAGCAGCAGTCGGGTCGGTGCCCAGTCGCCACCGCTGCGCGCCAAACCGAACACCAGCAAGGTCGACAGCAAGGCGCCGGCGAAGGCGGCGCCGCCGAGGCCGATCCCGGCGGCGCCGGTCAGCATGGCAAGCAGGGCGCCGACGGCGGCGCCGCCCGATGTCCCTAATACGTAGGGATCGGCCAGAGGGTTGCGCAAAAGCACCTGCAGCAGGGCGCCGACCAGCGCCAACAATCCACCGACGCAGAACGCGCTCAGTGCGCGTGGCAGACGCAGTTCCCGGACGATGATCTGAGCCGGCGGATCGCCCCCAGCGCCGAGCGCGCCCATGACCTCGCCGAAGCTCAGCGGCACGCTGCCCACGAGCAGCGCGGCGGCGAAACCGCCGATCACCAGCAACAGCAGGGCAGCGAGCGGAACGGCCCGGCGCATCGTCAGGCGCCGACCGGGCGCCCGGTCTCCGACCAGTCCTGGCGCAGAGTCATCACCGGCCAGCCGCGGCGATGCGCGTGCTGCGCGAGCTTGTCGTCGGGGTCGACCGCCACCGGATGGGCGACGCGCTCGAGCAGCGGCAAGTCGTTGTGCGAGTCGCTGTAGAACCAACTGTCCGCGAGGTCGGCGCCCTGCTCGCGCAGCCATTGCTGCAGGCGTTCGACCTTGCCATCTTGAAAACAGGGAGTGCCGCTACTGCGTCCGGTATAGCGTCCGCCCTGCATCTCCGCCTCGGTCGCGATCAGGTGTTCGATGCCGAAACGTGCGGCGATCGGCGCGGTGACGAAGCGGTTGGTCGCAGTGATGATCACCGGCGTGTCGCCCGCTGCGCGGTGTTGCTGTACCAGTGCGCGCGCCGCCGGCAGTATGAT
>JBAYTM010000134.1:0-6332 GCA_041675685.1 Thiohalobacteraceae bacterium | reverse complement strand
TTCGCCTTCGGCGGTCCGGCCGGACAAGGACGGTTGCGTGTCGAGCCCGAGGATTTCCAGGTCCGCGAATTACCGATCTGCGAACCGGACGGTGCCGGCGAGCATACCTGGTTGTGGGTACGTAAACGCAACGCCAATACCGACTGGGTCGCGCGTCAGCTGGCGCGCTACGCCGGCGTGACGCCCCGCGACGTGAGCTACGCCGGGATGAAGGATCGGCGCGCGGTGACCGAGCAGTGGTTCTCCGTGCAGCTTCCCGGACGGGCCGATCCCGACTGGTCGACATTGAATGCCGAAGGCGTCGAAGTGCGGCGCGCCGAACGGCATTCGCGCAAACTCAAACGCGGCGCACTGCGCGGCAACGACTTCGATATACGCGTCCGTGCCTTGACGGGCGACCGCGATCTGATCGAGGCGCGACTGAACGCAATCGCCCAACGCGGCGTCCCCAACTATTTCGGCAGCCAACGATTCGGTCGCGAGGGCGGCAACCTTGCAGGCGCCGACGCCATGTTCCGTGGTGGCAAACGCCCTGAGCGCCATATGCGCGGATTGTACTTGTCCGCCACCCGTAGCTTTCTGTTCAACCGTGTGCTCGCTGCACGCGTCCAGGCCTCGAATTGGGAGCAGGCGCTAGCCGGCGATGTGATTCAATTGAATGGTAGCCGTGCCTGGTTTCACGCGGACCCGGCCGACCTCGACTTGGCGCCGCGGCTCGCGCAGCTCGAAGTCCATCCGACCGGACCCTTGTGGGGGCGCGGCACGCTGCCGACGGCGGATGCCGCACGGGAGCTCGAACTCGCGTGCATGGTGGATTGGGCCGACTGGTGCGCAGGCCTGGAACGGGCAGGGCTGGAGCAGGACCGCCGCGCCTTGCGGGTCAGGGCGAACGACCTGCAATGGCAGTGGAGCGGCGAGGGCGACCTGCTGCTGCGTTTCGGACTGCCTCCGGGGAGTTATGCGACCATGCTGCTCCGCGAGTTGGTGCACTTGGATGCCGACGCGGAGGAGGGCGACGCGCCCTAGCTGTTGTAAACGCGCTATGCAGGTGCCGCCGGTTGACAAACGGCGGCGCCCATTACGGCGGGGGGCGCGTACCGTGAGCATGATGCCCTGCTGTAGTTTTTACCGGATTCCGCCCGCGGCTCTGTAGTAGTTACACGGCCTGCCTCGGGAAAGCGCGGCTTTTCGACCTCTCGTCTTTGGCGCATGTCGCACCCTTCGCCGGGGGTCGGAACGATCTGCCGCGCATGCAGCGCGCTCGTCATTCCTTAGATATTTCAAACTTACCGCGGACATGGTACGGCCTTTCCGGTGCGTCACGCACGCGCCCCGGTGCGCGTGCAGTCGCCGCGCCCCTGGCCGTTGTAGCGATAGCAGCAAGTTGGCCTCGAAGTTGCTCCGTTGAGCACCAAGCGCGACAGCGTTTGCGCGGCATGCGGCCTATATCGCCGCTCGATGCCGCCGCGAGCGCGATGTTGCGCTGTGATTCATCGACTAACAACAAATATTCGAGGACAAATCATGAATAAGAAGATCTATCTGCCGCTCGTCGTAGCGATGGCGTGTGCCCCGATGGCAGTCAGCGCAGGCACCGTCAGTTATGAGGAATACGCAGACAAGTCGCCTACTATGAACGATGACAAGGGCATCCCAGATTTCGCGGGCAAGCCGGGCGACGTACCTCCGGACTTCGCGGGCAAGCCGGACGATGTCCCGCCCGATTTTGCCGGCAAGCCCGACGGCGTTCCGCCTGATTTCGCAGGCAAGCCGGATGATATGCCGCCCGATTTCGCGGGCAAGCCGGACGGCGTCCCACCCGATTTCGCGGGCAAGCCCGATCTCGACGAAGGCGGCCTGGACGATACGCCTGCAGTACCGGTGCCGGCAGCCGTCTGGCTGTTCGGTAGCGGCTTGCTCGGGCTGATTGCAGTCGCCCGCCGGAAAATGACCGCCGCCGGCTGATCCGACGGTTTTAAAACGGCGCTGGCACCGCTTCCGTAGGGATACGGAAGCGGTGCCGTGTGCGTTGGGGCATCCACCGCGCATTTGGCTGCGATGATCGCTGTCCACCCGCGGAGCCGCGTCCGCAAGTTGTCCTGTAGCATACGACCTACGGCATAGGATGGTGTTTTTGCGCGCGGGAGGAATCGGCATGAGCCTGGGAACGGGGCTGGCGCTGGCGGCATTGGTCGTATTGGTCGGCGTCTTATGGGTTCGGGGAGACGCTCGCGCAGAGCGTCTTGTCGTCGGCATGGATGCTCCGGATTTCGCGCTGCCGGATGCGCAGGGAACCCAGCGGCGGTTGGCTGATTTCCGCGGCGCTTGGCTACTGCTTTATTTCTATCCGAAGGACGACACGCCCGGTTGTACCAAGGAGGCCTGCGCGTTTCGTGACGGGTACCAGGCACTGCGCGCGCGCTCGGTTCGGGTCGTCGGCATCAGCCTGGACGACGCTGCCTCGCATCGCGCGTTCGCGAAGAAATACGGACTCCCTTTTCCCCTGCTCAGCGATAGGGGCGGCGATGTGGCGGCGAGCTATGGCGCGTTGCGCGCCTGGGGCCCGGTCCGCTTTGCGAAGCGTCACAGCTTTCTCATCGACCCGGCGGGGCGCATTCGAAAGATATATCGCAGCGTCGATGCTGGCGCGCACTACGACGAGGTGCTTGGCGACCTGGACCAAATAATGCGCGAAGCGGCGATGAAGTAGATCGATCGGCACGCCGAACATTAGTGAGCCCGGGCGCCGAAGAGGTCATTGGTACGCTGCACTGCGGGTCTTACGGAAAGGCGGCGAGCGCCCCTAAGTATCTTGCAAACTTGGCGCGGTTAGATTCAATCGAGCTCTTCCGCGAGCAGGACGCGTAAAAAGTCGATGTAGGCTGCTTCGTCCCAGGGCCGCCCACCCAATGCCTGATAGCGGACCTGACCTGCGCGGTCGACCAGATAGGTCGCCGGTAACCCGCGCGGCTTCCACGCCTCGGTGATTTGACCGTCGGCGTCCATCAGCGGGCGGATGTCGGGCGCGTGTGCGGCGAGGAAGGTGAACAAGGTGTCCTCGTCCTCGGCGGTATTCACCAGCGCGATCTTCAGTCCCTCCTGCTCGAGGACATTCCACATACGCTGGATCGCGGGCATCTCCTCGCGACAGGGCCCGCACCAGCTGGCCCAGAAATGCACGAACACCACGGAGCCTCGATCTTCCTTTAGGTCGTAGGCGTTCCCGTCCATGTCCTCGAGACGCAGAGGCGGGGCCGGGTACGACTCCAGTTCGATAACGCCGCGAGGCAGCGCGTTACCCTCGTCGGACGCCGCTCCGACACCGACCCACAGCGCCAACAGGCAACAGGCGACTAGTCGCTTCATTCAGGATTCTCCGCACAGCCAACGGCATCGAAGGCCACGTCGATCGGCGCGCCCTCGCGGTCCTCGCCGCGTGCAAAGCGGGCGTGGATTCGCATGGGTTTGCCCAGACGCGGCAGGACAATGTTGCCGCCCTCCCGTTCGCCGGGGCGGAAATCGAGTTGCTCCGGCAACAGTGTCCAGCGGAAGGTCGATTGATGGGCGAGCGGAACGTCCATGGCCTGCCAGCGCGCCTTCCAGTAATTGCGATCGGGCCGCACGACCTCGCCGTCGGTGTTGGTGAAGCGCCACTGCGCCAGATCCAGCCAGAGGATATCCCGACTCAGGTTCTCGATCAGGACGGTGATATAGCACTGGGCACGCAGGATATCGATCATCGTCTGCCCGAAGCCGCGCGCCTCGTAGAAGGCGGCCATTTGTTCGGGGGTGCGCGGCTCCAGCCGGATGTGCAACTGCGGCGAGTCCCATTCGTAGGCCGGTGACGTATCTGCAGCGACCCCGTTCATCCAGGCGCCCAGCAACGCTGCGACACTGAAATATCGGCCAAGATGCCAAGCCTTCATAGAAACCGGATCTCCAATGTTTCGGGTTGGTGCCCAACAATGTCGTATAGCCTGGACGACGCAGATGCCAATGGCAGGGGTGTGCCGTGCAGCGCCTTTGCCCAATGCGTCGAGCCCTGATGGCTCCCGACCCGGGGTCTCGACCCATGCGGCGCGCAGGATGCTTGGTTCGCGAGCACGGGGGTCACGCCATCGCGGCCGATTCGGTTCGCCGGGCTTCAGCGCTTTTTCAACAAGACATACACCGCGCCGGTTCCGCCATCGACCGGCCGCGCGGAGCAATACGCGAGCACTTCGTCACGTTGCCGCAGCCAGCCGCCGACTTTGGTCTTCAAAATCGGGATGCGCTGATGCGAGCCATAGCCTTTGCCGTGGATGATGCGCACGCAACGAAGGTCTCTCGCGAGGCACTCGAGGAGGAACTCGCCGAGCGCCTGGCGTGCCTCCACGACGGTGAGACCGTGCAGATCGCATTCGGCCTGGAGCGCGAACTGACCGCGGCGCAGGCGCTTGAGTACGTGGTGCTGCAGGCCTACACGCGCGTACCAGAGCTCTTCGCCGGTCTCGAGTTCGCCGGGATCGAAGTTGTCGGACAGCAGATCGTGCAACACCTCCTGCTCGTCGCGTTCCCGAAATCGTGCGCGGGCGGGTGGGCGTGCCGGCGTGGGCTCGATACGGTCATGGGCGACCGGCTTGATCGGGCCGACGCTGGACTGGAACAGTTCCCGGTCCTCGGGTGGGAGATCTGGCTTCGGCGGCCTGTCGTGGCGTCGGGTCATGCGTTCTGGAGTCCATTGCGCCAATGCGCTCGGCGACGATGAAACGGCCGCCGTCCCCGCAGCGGAACAGGACAGGGCGACGGGCGCGTGGCCTTCATTCGCTGCAAAGACGGCCGACAAGTGCGGGGAAGACCACAGCCTAGCAGCCCGACCTTCGGATTCCTATGTGAGAAATCACGGGCTTCCAGTATAGTGTCGGCCTCAAGAACATGACAGCGTTACGGGTGGGCCGCCAGCGTAAATGAGGATTCTGATCAGCAACGACGACGGGTATCAGGCCCCCGGTATCCGCGCTTTGGCCGCTGCCCTTTCCGCGCACGGCGAGATCACGGTCGTCGCGCCAGATCGCGACCGTAGCGGCGCCTCGAATTCCCTTACCCTCGACAGCCCGATTCGCGTCGTGGCTCTGCCGGACGGGTTCATCGGCGTGGACGGTACGCCGACGGACTGTGTGCACCTCGCCATCACGGGCCTGCTCGAGGAAGAGCCCGATATTGTCATCTCCGGCATCAATGCCGGCGCCAACATGGGCGATGACGTGCTGTATTCGGGTACGGTCGCGGCGGCAATGGAGGGCCGTTTTCTGGGACTGCCGGCCATTGCCGTCTCCATGGCCTCGCACCGGCCGCAACACTACGAGACGGCCGCGCGCGTCGCTTGCGAGCTGCTGTTGCGACTATGCCGCGATCCGCTGCCCGCGGACACCATTCTCAACGTGAACGTACCGGACCTTCCCTATGAGGGACTGGCCGGTTTCGAGGCGACGCGGCTCGGCCATCGCCATAAGGCCGAGCCGGTGATCCGCGCCCAGGACCCCCGCGGCCGTGCGATCTACTGGGTCGGGCCCGCCGGCGCCGAGCAGGACGCCGGCCCGGGCACGGACTTCCATGCGGTACGGCAGGGCTACGTCTCGATCACCCCTATCCAAGTCGACCTGACCCGCTACGACGCCCTCAACAAGGTCGCCGGTTGGCTCGCGAGCGGCCAGTAACCACATGAGCCCCCACATCCGCGGCATCGGCATGACCTCGCAGCGCACGCGCGACCGTCTGATCGAGCGCCTGCGCGAAAAGGGCATTCGCAATGAACAACTGCTGGAGGTGATTCGACGCACGCCGCGCCATCTGTTCGTCGACGAGGCCTTGTCCAGCCGTGCCTATGAAGACACCGCATTGCCGATCGGCTTCAATCAGACCATCTCACAGCCGTATATCGTCGCGCGCATGACCGAGGCCCTGCTGCCCGGAGCGCCGCAAAAGGTGTTGGAGATCGGCACCGGTTCCGGCTATCAGGCGACGGTGCTGGCCCAGCTGGTACCGCAGGTTTACACGGTCGAGCGCATCATGGCGCTGGTCCCTTTGGCGCGACAGCGGTTCCGCGCTCTGAACCTGCGCAATCTTCATCTCAAGCAGAGCGACGGTACCTGGGGCTGGCCGCAACAGGCGCCCTTCGATGCCATCCTGGTCACGGCGGCGCCTGCCGAGATTCCCAAGGCATTGCTGGATCAGCTTGCCGAAGGCGGCCGACTGGTCATTCCGATCGGCACCGGCTCGGGGCAAACGCTGGCGGTCGTTACGCGCAACGGCGACAGCTACGAGCGGGAAGATCTCGAGCAAGTGAGCTTCGT
>JBAYTM010000133.1:0-6357 GCA_041675685.1 Thiohalobacteraceae bacterium | reverse complement strand
CATGCGGATGCCGATTTCGGCTTCGTTCTGGATGCCGAAGGCGTCGTGGCGGACGTGCAGGCGTGAATCGATGCCGACGCGATCGAAGGCGCGGTTGTTGCCCCGTAGCGTATCTGCGTAGACCCAACGCCCTGCCGCCGCGGAGGCCCCGGCGTCGACATTGAACCGCCAGTAGTCGCGGAACATTTCGCTCCAGTAGAGCACGGTGTTCAGACGCATGTTGGCGTTGATGTCCCACTCGTGATTCAGGTCCAGCGACTTGCGTCCGGTGAGAAACCAATCGTCGGGCGCCGGGTTGTAGGTCGCCTCCGCCCGGAAATCGTCGAGGAACAGGCCGCGGTAGGAAATGTTGGCGTCGTTTTCGTAATGACCGAACTTGATGCCGATCCACTGATTATCACCGAGTGCCATGCCGCCTTTGAGCATCAGATCGTGCATCTCGAAGCCCTTGTGTTGAAAGCCGTCACTGCGCGCCTTGGTGAAGACCAACCCCGCGGAGCCCTCGCCAGAAGGTGTCGAACCGCCGGCCTCGACGACCGCCTCGCGGTAGCCGAACGAGCCGGCGCGGGCGGCCACGGACAGACCGTCGTCCGGCTGTTTGGTCTGGTAATTGATGACGCCGCCGATGGTGTTCGGGCCGTAGCGCAGGGATGCGGCACCCTTCAGGACCTCGATGCCCTCCATGCGCTGGATGCGCGGGTTGTAATAACGCCCGTTGCCGACGAACAGTCCCGGCGCCACCGGTACGCCGTCTTCGAGGATCAGCGATTTGTAATCGCCGGCGCTCAGGCCGCGCATGCCGATGTTGGCGACGATGGCGGTTTCCTCTTCGGGCTTGATCACCACGCCCGGGATGCTCCTGAGCGCCTCTTCGGTGGAGCGGGGCTGCTGCAGTTCCAGATCCTCCTGGCTCACGATGCCCACGGATCCGGGTTGTTTGGCGACCTCGTGCTCGCCTTCACCGATGACGTCGATGCGCGGCAGCCGTGCCTCGTCGGCTATGCCGGTGAGGGGCAGGGCGGCCGCGACGGCCAGGGCAAGCAGGCGCGGACGCCCGATGAAACGGTTGGCCCGCACCGGGCCGGCAGATGAATGAACCACGTTATCCTCCAGAGAGCGATGTTGTTCGCTGGCTGGCAAGCACGTGGCTCGCGGGCTGGCTACGTCGGTTTACACAAGGCCCTCCTTTCCAGGAGGACCAAAAAAGATTCCGGAAGCGGGCGCGGCCGCCCGCACGCTCATTTGGTCAGGATCAGTTTTCCCTGACGGGTGATGCGCAGTCGGTACTGCTCGGCGCCATGCTGAATCACCACCTCGCTGCCGGTGCCGAAAAGTTCTTTGCTTGGTAGACGGCGGGGTGCGTCGGTCACCGCCGGGAGCCGCTTGGGGATTTCACAACGATCAGTCATGGCGACAAGTCACAGGTCCAACTGGATGTGCGAACAATAACGATTCGCATTCATAAACGCAATAGGCCGCTGTCGGTTGTCCGCTGAATCCTTCGTTGCCGCCCTGCGCGGGATCGCCTGGATCGCGTTCTGCAGCAGCCGGCTGGCTTGTGGTGCCACAGCTAACCTTCGGTCTTGCAATCCTTTGCACTGCGTTGACCGAGGTCGGCGATCAAGGCGTCCAGGTCCTGCCGTTCGAGCTGTTGCGCAAACGTGGCGCGGTAGTTCGCGACCAGGCTGATGCCTTCCACCGTCAGGTCGTAGAGCTTCCATTGGTTGTCGCTGTTCCGGAGCCGGTAACTGACCGGAATCGGCGGGCTGCCCGCCTGGGTGATGCTGGTGCGGATCTCGACGTCACTGCGGTCCTCGGACCAGCGTGGTTTTTCGAATTCGACCTTTTGATCCCTATAGTTGGCGAAGGCCGTCGAATAGGTGCAGGCGAGCAGCTTCTTTATCTCCTCGACGAAGCGCCCTTGCTGTTCCTCGCCGGCCTTGGGCCAATGCCGTCCGAGTATCAGCCGTGACGCGCGCGGAAAATCGACCAGCGGAAACACTTCCTTCTCGATCAGACCAATGAGTCCGGGGCGGTCGTCGCGCAAGGCCGGCGATGCGTCCAGCTTGGCGAGGATGCGTTCGGTCGTCTCGCGCATCAATTGTTCGGGGTCGCTGGTGGCGGCGATTACCATGGCGGACCAGAGCATAAGCGCAAGCGCGGCATACAGACTGACGGTTATCGTCTTCATTCCGAGGCTTCCTTGGTGTGGGTGAATCCGCGGCCGGCCCGCGGCTGGATCAACGGCCTTCCACCGGGAGATTTTCGGCCTCCCAGGCCGTGAATCCGCCGATGACGTTGTAGACCTTGCGATGACCGGTGCGCCGCAACAGGCTGGCGGCCACCGAGGATCGGTAACCGCTGCCGCAATACACCGCGACCGGCTTGTCCTTCGGCACGTCCTCGAGCTGCTCGGGCAGGTCGCTGCCCGAGATGTGATGGGCATTGGGCACGTGGCCCTCGTGCCATTCGGCCGGTTGACGCACGTCGAGGATGAACAGGCCGTCCGGGTCGCGGCGGTGCGCCTCGAGTTCCTTGGGCGTCCATTGCGGCAGGGAGCCGAGCGGTTGTGCGGCGGTGCGCCAGGCCGCCATGCCGCCGGACAGCCAGCCGATCGGCTCTTTGTAGCCGATGCGCAGCAGCTTCCAGTAGATGTCCCAGAGCTCGGCCGGATGATCTACGACCAGTAGCACCTTGGCATTCTCGGGGATGATCGAGCCGGCCCAGGTGGGAAACGAGGTCCCGGCGCCGATGTTGAGCGAGCCGGGGATGTGCGCGCCGGCAAAGGCCTCGGGCGAACGGCAATCGACCACCAGCGCGCCGTCGGCGATGTGGTGTGCGAACTCCTTCGGTTGCAAAGCCGGCGGTTCGGCCAGCGAACTCAGTACCGCCGGACCCTGCTGATTCTGTTTGCGCATGCGCCGCCAATAGGGCGGCACCGTCGGCAGCGGCCCGAGATCCAGGCAGCGCTCCTCGAACGCGACCTCATCGTTGATCCGCGTCAGCATGTCGTTCAGCTTGCGTTCGTAGCCGACCGTGCTCACCAACATGCTGCCGATGTTCCCGCCGCACAGGGAGCCCTTTACATGGGTCGGGTACACCAAGACATGATCGGGCAAAGGCAGGATCTTTTCTTTCAGCGTCTTGCACATTGCCTTGGCGTTCTTGCGTTTTTCCGCCTCGTCGCCCAGCAGGTCCGGACGCGCGACGTCGGCCACCAGCAGCGCGCCGCCGGAGAGCAGCATCAGCGGCTCGTCGCCGCGACTCTTGTCGCGTACCAACAGGCTGATGTGTTCCGGCGTGTGCCCTGGCGTGTGCAAGGTCTCGAACTCGACCTCGCCCATGCTCAGACGTTCGCCGTCCTCCAGCGGCCTGGCCCGGTAGCCGAGCTCCGCGCGCGCGCCGGCGAGCAGTTCCAATTCCGCGCGGGATTCGAGCTGGGTGATCCCGGTCAGGTAGTCGTTGTGCTGATGGGTATCGGCGGCATACGCAATGCGCAGACCCTGGTCGCGCGCGAACGCGTAGTAATCGTCGACATCGCGGCGTACGTCGAGTACGAGCGCCTCGCCGGTATCTTCCGACCCGACCAGATACGAGGCGTGTCCGAGGCTGGGTTCGTAGAACTGCTTGAAGATCATTTTGAGCACTCCTTGAGTCCGCGCCGCTCTTTCCATCCGCGGCCGCGCGCCGGGTGAGCGCAGAGAAACCGGCGGCGCGCCGATCCGCGAGGCAAAAGTTTCACGACGACTTACGCTGCCGCGGCGCCCCTCGAAGTGTTGGCGGAATCATAGGTTTCCTAGGCTGCCGGGCCGGGCGCGGGCAAGCATTGATAATTCCTAATGCGCTGTTTGGCGTGGCATTGGACTATTTCCCCCGCGGTCTTTAATGCTTAGCGTTTCGGTGGCGCATTCGTTTTGAACCGGCGGCGCGGCGCGACGGGCGTCGCATGAGAAAAAGGGTTTCGCATGATCGAATTCGAACTCAATGGCAAGCCGCAGCGCCTGGATCTGGATCCCGACATGCCGCTGCTCTGGGTCATTCGGGACCGCTTGGAGCTGACGGGTACCAAATACGGATGCGGCATCGCGCAATGCGGCGCCTGCACAGTCCACATCGATGGCGTGGCGACCCGTTCCTGTGTCACGCCCGTTGCCGCGGTGGCGGGCAAGGCGGTGACGACGATCGAAGGTCTGCAATCACCGACCGGCAAGGCGGTGCAGGCGGCCTGGACGGAACTCGATGTCGTGCAATGCGGGTACTGTCAATCGGGCCAGATCATGTCGGCCGTGGACCTGTTGAATCGCAACGCGCAGCCCTCGGATGCCGACATCGATGCGGCGATGTCGGGGAATCTCTGTCGGTGCAACACCTATGTGCGAATTCGCGCCGCGATCAAGCATGCGTCGCGGCGGTTGGCCGAGGCAGTGCAGGATCCGGTCGGATCGCGTTCTCTGTAACAGTGCGGGCGACCGTGAAGATAAACGAGCCAACGAGGCAGTCAGGCTGGTAGATGCTATGACAAGGAGTTTTCAGCAAGGATGGACAGAACCCCAATCAATCGCGGTCGGCGGCGGTTCCTGGTCGGCACCCTGACGGCGGGCGCCGGCTTGACCCTAGGCACCTTCCTTGGCGGCTGCGAGCAGTCGACGCCGGAGGCCCAGCGTTGGGCGGGGTCGGCGACCATGGCGTCCGCGACCTTCACGCCGAACGCCTTCGTCCGCATCAGTCCGGACGATCGGGTCACTGTGATCATCAAGCACCTGGAGATGGGGCAGGGCACCTATACCGGTCTTGCCACACTGGTGGCCGAGGAACTCGACGCCGAATGGTCGCAGGTCGAGGTCGAGGCGGCGCCGGCGGACGCGGAACGCTACAACAATCTGCTCTGGGGAAAAATGCAAGGTACCGGCGGCAGCACGGCGATCGCCAATGCCTTCGAACAAATGCGCACGGCGGGCGCGGCCGCGCGTGCCATGCTGGTGGCTGCGGCGGCGAAGCAATGGAACGTCACTGAGGACGAGATCGAAGTGCGCGACGGTGTCCTGCGGCACAACGGCAGCAATCGCCAGGCGAGCTTCGGTGAGCTGGCCGAACTCGCCGCGCACGAGCCCGTGCCGGAACAGGTGTTTCTCAAGGAGCCCGGGGAGTTCCGCCTGATCGGCGCGCGGCTGCCGCGCAAGGACAGCGCCGCGAAGGTCGACGGAACGGCCCGGTTCACGCAGGACGTCAAACTGCCGGGCATGCTCACGGCCTTGGTTTTGCACCCGCCCCGGTTTGGCGCGAAGCTCAAGTCGTTCGATGCGGCCCAGGCGAAATCCATCCCGGGTGTCGAGGCGGTCGTCGCGATCCCGACCGGGGTCGCCGTGCTCGGCACGGATTTCTGGAGCGCGAAGAAGGGTCGCGACGCCCTGCGCGCGGAATGGGACGAGAGCCAGGCGTTCACGCTGAGTTCGGAGCGGTTGTCGGCGCAGTACCGGGAACTCGCGACTAAACCCGGGACGCTGGCGTACAACGAAGGCGATGCCGACGCGGTGTTGGGATCGGCGCCGGAAGGCGCGGGCGGTAAGCGCGTGCAGGCGCGGATCGATTTTCCCTACTTGGCGCATGCGGCCATGGAGCCCATGAACTGCGTCATGCAGCGGACCGATCAGGGCATCGAGATCTGGAACGGTGAGCAGTTTCAGACACCGGACCAGGCGGCGATCGCCGCACTGTTCGATCTGCGGCCGGAGCAGGTGCAGATCCACATGCTCTACGCCGGCGGTTCGTTCGGGCGGCGCGCGAATCCGCATTCGGATTATCTGCTGGAGACCGGCCGGATTCTGAAGGCGTTCGGCGGCAAGGCGCCGGTCAAGCTGGTGTGGACGCGCGAAGACGACATGCGCGCCGGCTATTACCGGCCGTTTTTCCATCACAGCATCGAGGCGACCCTGGACGCCGAAGGCAAGCCGGTGGCCTGGCGGCAGCGCATCGTCGGTCAGTCGATTGCCGCCGGGACCGTGATGGAAGGCGCGATGGTCAAGGACGGCGTCGATGCCGCGTCGGTGGAGGGCGCCGCAAACCTTCCCTATGCCATTCCCAATGTGCGCGTCGAACTGCACTCGCCGCAGTTGCCGGTGCCGGTGCAATGGTGGCGTTCGGTCGGTTCGACCCACACCGCCTTTGCGGTCGAGACCGCCATCGATCAGCTCGCGGCGGCCGCCGGCCGCGATCCCGTGGAGTTTCGTCGCGCACTGCTCAAAGACCACCCGCGTCATCTCGGCGTCATGGAGCTCGCCGCGGAGAAGGCGGGCTGGGGCAAGCCGATGCCGCCCGGCCGCGGTCGCGGCATCGCGGTGCATGAGTCCTTCAACAGCT
>JBAYTM010000132.1:0-6369 GCA_041675685.1 Thiohalobacteraceae bacterium | reverse complement strand
TTGCCGCCGTCGCGGGCCGCCCTGGAATCGCGCCTGCGCGGTCGCGGCCAGGACGCCGACGAGGTGATCGCCAAGCGCATGCAGGCGGCGGTGAGCGAAAGTGCCCACTTCGACGAGTACGACTTCCTCATCATCAACGATGATTTTGCCACCGCGCTCGAGGAGCTGACGGCGGTGGTGCGGGCCCAGCGCCTGCGCACCAGCCAGCAGACCGAACGCCACACGGACCTGCTTGAGCGCCTGCTCGCGACACCGCCCTGAGTCGGCGGCGCTGGATTGGGCGGCGGCAATTCGGTAGACTCCCGGTCCCGCACTACCCCTAGATCCTGGAGACGAAGGTCAGATTATGGCGCGCATTACCGTTGAAGACTGTCTGGACAACGTAGCCAACCGTTTCGAGTTGGTACTGGTGGCGGCCAAACGTGCCCGCCAGCTTGCGAACGGCGCCTCCACGACTCTGCCCTGGGAGAACGATAAGCCCACGGTAGTGGCGCTGCGCGAGATCGCCGACGGCTTGGTCGGCCCCGCTATTCTCGATGTGGTCGAAGAACCCGTCGACGAGGCGCCGGACATGGTCGCCCGCGCCCAGGCACTGTTTGCCGACGTCGCCGAAGGCCCGGTGGTCGCGCCCAACAACGACGAAGACGCCGAACCCGGCGGTCCGGGCGCCGCACCCAGCATTGACGTCGAAGACGAAGACAGCTGATATCCCGCTCCCCGGCGGCGTCCGTTCGGGTGACGCTGCCCCCCGCCTTGGCCTATGATCCCAAGTAGTAGAACGCGCTGCCTGGGACTGCCGCCCGGCCCTCCGCCGGCGGTGTGCGCGTGGTTTCGTCTCGTACGCCTCCCAGGTTGCAACCGAAACACGCTCGGCCGGGATGAAGTATGGCGGTCATTCCTGAACAGATGATGGACTCCTGCGGCGAGCGGCGCTTGCTGATGAGCGAGCTGTGCCGCCAGCTCGAGACTTACCTGGAGCCGGAACAGGTCCGCGAGGTTTATCGGGCGTATCTGTTCAGCGCCGAGGCGCACGAGGGCCAGCAGCGGGTTTCCGGTGAACCTTATATCTATCACCCGGTGGCCGTCGCGCAGATCCTTGCGGATATGCGCATGGACTACAACAGTCTCATCGCGGCCATCCTGCACGACGTCATCGAAGACACCGGAACCGCCAAGGACCAGGTCGCCAAGGCCTTCAGCGAAGAGGTCGCCGAGCTGGTCGACGGCGTCAGCAAGCTCACCCAGATAAGGTTCGAGAGTCAGGCCGAGGCGCAGGCGGAGAATTTCCGCAAGATGATGTTGGCGATGGTGCGCGATATTCGCGTCATCCTCATCAAACTTGCCGATCGTCTGCACAACATGCGCACTCTGGGCGTCATGCCGCCGGACAAGCGCCGCCGTATCGCCCGCGAAACCCTCGAGATCTACGCACCGATCGCCAACCGGCTCGGTATGAACAGCATGCGCCTGGAGCTCGAAGATCTGGGCTTCGCTGCCTACTATCCGATGCGTTCGCGCATCCTCGCGGAGGTGGTCAAGCGCGCGCGCGGCAACCGCAAGGAGATCCTCAGTAAGATCGAGGCCGCCATCAGGCAGCGCCTCGAGCAGGACGGTATCGACGCGCGGGTACACAGCCGCGAGAAGCACCTTTACAGCCTGTACCAGAAGATGCGCGGCAAGCGCCTGTCCTTTCATGACGTGTTCGACGTCTATGCGTTTCGCGTGGTGATCGACAACGTCGACATGTGCTACCGCGTGCTGGGTGTGGTGCATAACCTGTACAAACCGGTACCGGGGCGCTTCAAGGATTACATCGCCATTCCCAAGGCCAACGGTTATCAATCCCTGCATACGGTTTTGTTCGGCCCCTATGGCGTGCCGATCGAAGTCCAGATCCGCACCAACGATATGGACCGCGTGGCCGAGGCGGGCATCGCTGCGCATTGGCTTTACAAGAGCGGCGAGGACGGTGCGAGTTCCGCCCATGCGCGGGCGCGCGAATGGCTGCGCGAATTGCTGGAGATGCAGAAAAACGCGGGCAACTCTTTGGAGTTTCTCGAGAACGTCAAGATCGACCTGTTTCCCGACGAGGTATACGTGTTCACGCCGCGTGGCGAGATCATGGAGCTGCCGCGCGGCGCGACGGCGGTCGATTTCGCGTACGCGGTGCATACCGACGTCGGCAATACCTGTATTGCCGCAAAGATCAATCGCCGGCTGGCCCCGCTGCGCACCTCGCTGCATAACGGGCAGACGGTCGAGATCATCACAGCGCCCGGCGCGCATCCGAATCCGAGCTGGTTGAACTTCGCCGTGACGGGCAAGGCGCGCTCGAACATCCGCCACTACCTGAAAAACCTGCATCGCGAAGAAGCGGTCAGCCTGGGGCGTCGCCTGCTCGACAAGGCGCTGTTGGGCATGGGCATGGCGCCGATCGAGTCGAACCAGTCGCGGCTGGAGGCGATTGCCGAATCCTATGGCCTGAAGTCGGTCGAAGATCTGCTCGAGGATATCGGCCTTGGTAATCGCATGCCGTTGCTGGCGGCGCGGCGACTGCAGGGCGACGAGGCGGATCCGGGCATTGATTCAGGCATCGAGCCCGGCGCCGAGCTTGGCGCGACGCGCAACGACGGCGTGCCCCTGGCCATCCGTGGTACCGAAGGGATGGTGGTCAACTTCGCCAAATGCTGTCGGCCGATTCCCGGTGACCGGATCGTCGGGTTCGTCAGCGCCGGGCGCGGCATCGTCATTCACACCGAAAGCTGCAAGAACATCGCCGACTACCGCGCCAAGCCCGAAAAGTGGGTCGACGTGGAATGGGAGCGAGGCGTCAGCGGCGAGTTTACCGCCGAGCTGCGCGTGGAAGTGGCCAATCAGCGCGGCGTGCTGGCCACTGTCGCGGCCGCGATCGCCGACATGGGTTCGAACATCGAGAACGTCGGCATCGAAGAACGCGACGGCCTCAGTACCTCGATTGCCTTCACCATCACGGTGCACGATCGTCGACACTTGGCGCGCGTCATGCGCCGTATCCGGCATATTCCGCTGGTCCTGCGCATCAGTCGGGCGAAGAGCTGAGATTCGAATATCCAAAAACAACTTCAACCGCGAAGGACGCGAAGGCGCGCGAAGTAAATCAGAACATGTTTTTGTGGAGCGCAACCGCCCCGTGTTTTTGTGCCGGCTGCTTTGAAGCTGACGAGCGGCGTATGATCGTCTGCATTATTAGTGCGTCACGTACGAAAATTGGTTTCCTTTGGGCGCCTTCGCGTCCTTCGCGGTAAAACTTAGTTTTTTTATCTTTGTTCAGGAGACAATCGTGGCTCGTGAAATCATCGCCACCGACGAGGCGCCGCAGGCGATCGGGACCTATTCGCAGGCGGTCAAATGCGGTAATACGGTGTATCTGTCCGGACAGATCCCGCTGGTGCCCGAAACCATGGAACTGGTAAGCGGCGAGATGGAGACGCAGATCCGGCGCGTGTTCGACAATCTCGCCGCCGTCTGTAGTGCGGCGGGCGGATCACTCGCCGACATCGCCAAGCTGAATATCTTTCTGACGGACCTTGGCCATTTCCCGTTGGTGAATCAGGTCATGGCGAGCTATTTCGAGCAGCCCTATCCGGCGCGCGCCGCGGTTGGCGTTGCCGCGTTGCCCAAAGGCGCGGCGGTGGAGATGGATGCGGTGATGGTGTTGGGCGATTGAGTCAGCCCGCCCAACATCGGCGATGCGCTGTGGCGCCCCCGCTCCCGACGCTGTGTGGTCGCTCGTTGCCTGGTACGTCGGCGACGCAGGGTGCATATCGGGGTACAGTGCCCGGCCGGGCCCGTTGATCGGTCATGGAAACGGCAGCGTCCCGATCCTCTGATCTTCAGTCCCAGTCCGTGACCGTCTTGCGCGGCGTCGGGCCGCGGATTGCACAGCGCCTGGCGAACCTCGGCATCGAGACGGTCCAGGACCTGTTGTTCCACTTACCGATGCGCTATCAGGATCGTACCCGCGTGGTGCCCATGGGCAGCCTGCGGCCGGGTGACGAGGCGGTGGTCGAAGGGCTGGTCGATCTGGCCGAAATCAAATTTGGTCGCAAGCGCATGCTGCTGGTGCGTATTGCTGACGGCACCGGCAGTCTTACGCTGCGATTCTTCCACTTCAATGCGAATCAGCAGGCCGGCTTCGCGCGCGGCGTGCGGCTGCGCTGTTTCGGCGAGGTGCGGCCCGGTGCGGTGACCCTGGAGATGATCCATCCGGAATACCAGCGCATCGGCGGTGACGCCGCAGAGACCGTCGAAGAGCATCTCACGCCGATCTACCCGAGCACCGAAGGCCTGCACCAGCTTAGCCTGCGCGCGCTGACGGATCAGGCGCTGGAGCGTTTGAGCGAGGCAGGCAACGATGGGTTGCGCGACTGGCTGCCTGCCGAACTGCTCAAGCAATTCAAGCTGTCCGCGCTGACCGCGGCAATCCGCTATGTCCATCGTCCGCCGCCGGAGGCACGTATCGCCGAACTCGAGGCCGGCCGGCATCCCGCGCAGCAGCGACTGGTGTTCGAGGAGCTGCTGGCGCATCACCTCAGCCTGCGCCGACTAAGGCATGCCGCCAAGTCGCAACGGGCGCCGGCGCTCCGCGGTGCGGACGGTCTGCGGAAGCGCTTCGTGGATGCGCTGCCCTTCAGGTTGACGGCGGCGCAGCAACGCGTGGCCGAGGAAATCACCACGGACTTGCATCGCGAACACCCCATGTTGCGACTGGTGCAGGGCGACGTCGGCTCGGGTAAAACGGTCGTGGCCGCGCTGGCGGCCCTGCAAGCCGTCGAATCCGGCGCCCAGGTCGCGGTCATGGCGCCGACCGAACTCCTGGCCGAACAGCATTACCGCAACTTCGTCGCCTGGATGGCGCCACTCGGGATCGAGGTCGCCTGGTTGTCGGGCAAGATCAAGGGCAAGGCGCGCGATGCGGCCGTGCAGGCGATCGCCGCGGGTCAGGCCGCGATGGTGGTCGGCACCCACGCCCTGTTCCAGGAAGACGTGAGTTTCGCCGGTCTCGGCCTGGTGATCGTCGACGAGCAACACCGCTTCGGTGTGCATCAACGTCTGGCGCTGCGCGACAAGGGGCGGCAGGGCGAGCTGCGCCCGCACCAGTTGACCATGACCGCAACGCCGATCCCGCGTACCTTGGCCATGACGCTCTATGCCGATCTCGATGCATCGGTCATCGACGCACTCCCGCCCGGCCGCACGCCGGTGCAGACGGTCGTCATTCCGGACAGCCGCCGTCCCGAAATCGTCGAACGTGTCCGCCGCGCCTGCGCCGAAGGTCGCCAGGCATATTGGGTCTGCACCTTGATCGAAGAATCCGAACTGCTGGAGTGTCAGGCCGCTGCCGACAGTGCGGCGCAGCTCACGGAGGCGCTGCCGGAGCTGCGCGTCGGCCTGGTGCATGGCCGGATGAAGTCGCGGGACAAGGAGGCGGCAATGGCCGCGTTCAAAGCCGGCGACCTGGATTTGTTGGTCGCCACGACGGTGATCGAAGTCGGTGTCGACGTCCCGAACGCCTCCTTGATGATCGTCGAGAATGCCGAGCGTCTGGGGCTGGCTCAGCTGCATCAACTGCGCGGTCGCGTCGGCCGCGGCGCGGCGCAGAGCAGTTGCGTGCTGATGTATCATGCGCCGTTGTCCGAACAGGCGCGCGCGCGCCTGGCCGTGTTGCGCGATACCACCGACGGCTTCGAGATCGCCCGCCGCGATCTCGAGTTGCGCGGTCCGGGGGAAGTACTGGGTACCCGTCAGACCGGGCTGCTCAGCCTGCGTATCGCCGACCTTCTGCGCGACCAGGGTCTATTGCCGTCCGTGGAGCGCGCGGCAGAACGTTTGCTCGCGGACTATCCCGACCACGCCGCGCCCCTGATCCGCCGGTGGCTCGGAGACGCGAGCCGCTACGGCGAAGTGTAGGCCCGGTCGCGTTTCCGGAGCCGCCCGTTCAAGCGCCGCATGCTCGGCGCAATCAACAATGCCGCCGCATTCTGCGATAATGTCGCGTCCTGAAGGAAGGCCCACGCGTGACTGTCCCCCGTTCACGATCATCGGCTTCGAGCCTGCGTTGGCTCAGCAGCAGGCAACTCGCGGCCGGTGTGCCGGGGCCGGAGCTGCGCAATTGGTTGTTCGATGCGACCTCTTTGACGCGTCGCGTGCGTGAGGCCTGCGCGGGCAGTTTCCGCGTGCGCGTGGAGCGCCAACTCTGGGAGCGTCCGCGCTGGGACGAATGTCGCGCGCTCGCGTTGCGCGGACCGCGTCGCGCGTTGATCCGCGAGGTGCACCTGTTGTGCGACCAGCGTCCCTGGGTGTTTGCGCGCACCATCATCCCGGCGACGA
>JBAYTM010000131.1:0-6388 GCA_041675685.1 Thiohalobacteraceae bacterium | reverse complement strand
CGCACGCTGGTCTACAAAGGGATGTTGCTGGCCAACCAGGTGGACAGTTATTACCGCGATCTGCGCGACGAACGTATGGATTCTGCACTCGCGCTGGTACACCAGCGCTTTTCCACCAATACGTTCCCGTCCTGGGACCTCGCCCACCCGTTCCGCATGATCGCCCACAATGGCGAGATCAACACCCTGCGCGGCAACGTGAACTGGATGCGCGCCCGCCGTCATTCCATGTCGTCGAAACGACTCGGCGCCGACCTCGACAAGGTCTGGCCGCTGATCGCCGAAGGCCAGAGCGACTCGGCCAGTTTCGACAACGCGCTGGAACTGCTGGTCACCGGCGGTTATTCGCTCGCGCACGCGATGATGATGCTGATCCCCGAAGCCTGGGCCGGCAATCCGCTGATGGACGAGCAGCGCCGCGCCTTCTACGAATACCACGCCGCATTGATGGAACCCTGGGACGGTCCGGCCGCCGTCGCCTTTACCGACGGTCGTCAGATCGGCGCCACGCTCGACCGCAACGGGCTGCGCCCGGCGCGCTACTTGATCACCGACGACGGCCTGGTGGTCATGGCCTCGGAGATGGGCGTGTTGGATATCCCGGACGAGAAGATCGTCACCAAATGGCGCCTGCAGCCAGGCAAGATGTTCCTGATCGACCTCGAACAAGGCCGCATCATCGGCGACACTGAACTAAAATCCTCGCTCGCCGGCGCGCACCCCTACCAGGATTGGCTCAACAAGACCCAGATCCATTTGAAGAACCTCCCGGCGGCAGCGACCGTCAACGGCGGCGAGCCGGCCACTTTGTTGGATCGTCAACAGGCGTTCGGCTATACGCAGGAAGACCTGCGCATGCTGATCAAGCCGATGGCTCTGACCGGTCAAGAGGCGATTGGCTCGATGGGCGCCGACAACCCGATCGCGGTGCTATCGAACAAACCGAAGCCGCTGTTCAACTACTTCAAACAAAATTTCGCGCAGGTCACCAACCCGCCCATCGATCCGATCCGTGAAGAGCTGGTGATGTCGCTGGTCTCGCTGATCGGTCCACGGCCCAACCTGCTGGCCCGTGACGACGCCGGCGGCCATATGCGCCTCGAGGTACATCAACCGATCCTGACCAACAAGGACCTCGAACGTATCCGCAACATCGAGCAGACAACGCAGGGCGCATTCCGCACCCGCACGCTGGATATCTGCTACCCGGCCGAACAAGGCGCCGCCGGCATGGAGGACGCGCTGAGCGCGCTCTGCCGCGACGCCGAGTCAGCGGTACGCGCCGGCTCCAACATTCTGATCCTGTCGGACCGTAACGTCGCCGCCGAGCGCGTCGCCATACCCGCGCTGCTCGCGACCAGCGCCGTGCATCACCACCTGGTGCACGCCGGCCTGCGCACCGAAGCGGGCCTGGTCGTCGAAACCGGAAGCGTGCGCGAGGTGCATCAGTTCTGCGTGCTCGCGGGTTATGGGGCCGAGGCGATCAACCCCTATCTCGCCTTCGAAACCATCTCCGCCATGCAGGCCGAGTTTCCCGCCGAGGTCGACGACGCCGAGGCGCACAAGCGTTATATCAAGGCGGTCGGCAAAGGCCTGCTGAAAGTCATGTCGAAGATGGGCATCTCGACCTACCAGTCTTATTGCGGCGCACAGATCTTCGACGCAGTCGGCCTGAAGTCCGATTTCGTCGAAAAGTACTTCACGGGTACGGCCAGCGTCGTCGAAGGCATCGGATTAAAGGAGGTCGCCGAAGAGGCGGTCCGCTGGCATCGGGACGCCTACGGTGACGCGCCGATCTATCGCAATGCGCTCGACGTCGGCGGCGATTACGCCCTGCGCACGCGCGGCGAAGACCACGCCTGGACGCTGGAAAGCATCGGCAAGTTGCAGCATGCGGCGCGCGCCAACGACGCCAAGACCTTCAGCGAGTTTTCGTCGATCATCAACGAGCAGAGCGAGCGACTGCTGACCTTGCGCGGCCTGTTCGAACTGAAACCGGCGGACCAGCCGATTCCCCTCGATGAGGTCGAACCGGCCAAAGAGATCGTCAAGCGCTTCGCGACCGGCGCCATGTCGTTCGGCTCCATCTCCTGGGAGGCGCACACTACGCTGGCGATCGCGATGAACCGCCTCGGTGGCAAATCGAATACCGGTGAAGGCGGCGAAGAGCGCGAGCGCTTCAAGCGGCTGGAAAACGGCGACTCCATGCGCTCCGCTATCAAGCAGGTCGCCTCGGGCCGCTTCGGCGTGACCACCGAGTATCTGGTGAACGCCGATGATCTCCAGATCAAGATGGCGCAGGGCGCGAAGCCCGGCGAGGGCGGTCAGCTCCCCGGCCACAAGGTCGACGCGCGGATCGCGCGCGTGCGCCATTCAACGCCGGGCGTCGGGTTGATCTCGCCGCCGCCGCACCACGACATCTACTCGATCGAGGATCTGGCGCAACTGATCCACGATCTGAAAAACGTCAACCCGAAGGCCCGCGTAAGCGTCAAGCTGGTGTCCGAGATCGGTGTCGGCACGGTCGCGGCCGGCGTGTCCAAGGCGCACGCCGACCACGTCACCATCGCCGGCCTCGACGGCGGCACCGGCGCCTCACCGCTGACGTCACTGAAACACGCCGGCAGCCCCTGGGAGATCGGCCTGGCCGAGACCCACCAAACACTGGTACTGAACAGACTGCGCGGCCGTATCGCCGTGCAGGTCGACGGCGGCATGCGTACCGGCCGTGACGTCGTGATCGGCGCCCTGCTCGGCGCGGACGAATTCGGTTTCGCGACGGCGCCGTTGATCGTTGAAGGTTGCATCATGATGCGCAAATGCCATCTGAACACCTGCCCGGTCGGCGTCGCCACCCAGGACCCCGAGCTGCGCAAGCGCTTCACCGGCAAACCCGAGCACGTGGTGAACTACTTCTTCTTCGTCGCCGAAGAGGTGCGTCAGATCATGGCGCAGTTGGGTTTCCGGACGATCAACGAGATGATCGGCCGCGTGGACAAACTGGATACGCGTCGCGCCATCCAACACTGGAAAGCCGCCGGTCTGGATTTCTCGCGCATCCTTCACATGTCCGCGCCGGCACCGGATGTCGCGATCTACAATTGTGAGCGCCAGGATCACGGGCTCGACAAGGCGCTCGACAACAAACTCATCGAACAGGCCAAACCGGCGCTGGATCGCGGCCAGCCGGTGCGCATCGAAACCGCCATTCGCAACGTCAACCGCACCGTCGGCGCCATGCTTTCCGGCCGCGTCGCCGAACGTTACGGTCACGAAGGACTGCCGGAAGACAGCATCCATGTGAAGCTGAAAGGCATAGCCGGCCAGAGCTTCGGAGCCTGGCTCGCCCACGGCGTCACACTCGAGCTCGAAGGCGAGGCCAACGACTATGTCGGCAAGGGCCTGTCCGGCGGACGCATCGCGGTCTATCCGCCGGCCGCCTGTCCGATCGTCCCGGAAGACAACATCATCGCCGGCAATACCGTGCTCTATGGCGCCATTTCGGGCGAGTGCTTCCTGCGCGGCGTGGCCGGCGAACGCTTCGCCGTGCGCAACTCCGGCGCCACGGCGGTGGTCGAAGGCGTCGGCGATCACGGGTGTGAGTACATGACCGGCGGCGTGGTTGTGGTGCTGGGCGCGACCGGGCGCAACTTCGCGGCCGGCATGAGCGGCGGGATCGCATATGTGTACGACGTCGCCGGCGATTTCAAGCGGCGCTGCAATCTGGCAATGGTCGAACTGGAGCCGGTGCCCGAGGAGGATGCCGCGTTGGAATCCCTCGAGCACCAGGGCGGCGATCTCGAAATGCACGGCAGCGTCGATGTGCAGAACGACATGACGCGCTTCGACGCATTGCGTTTGCGCGGCCTTATCGAGCGACACCTGCGCTACACCAACAGCAGCCGCGCCCGCGACATTCTCGATAATTGGACCGCCTGCCTGCCGAAGTTCGTCAAGGTCATGCCGACCGATTACCGGCAGGCGCTGGAAAAGATGAAGCAGACGCAAGAGTCCGCCGGGCAGGTCGCCGCCGTGGCGGGAGGAAACTAACAGCATGGGCAAGCCCACCGGTTTCATGGAGTTCGCGCGCCACGATCGCGCCTACGCTCCGGTTGAACAGCGCCTCAAACACTATCACGAGTTCGTCGTGCCACTTAGCGATGGGGAACTCGGCAAGCAGGGCGCTCGCTGCATGGATTGCGGCATCCCGTTCTGTCATCAGGGCTGCCCGGTCAACAACATCATTCCGGACTGGAATGATCTGGTGTATCGCGGTGACTGGCGGCGCGCCAGCGAGGTACTGCTCTCGACCAACAATTTTCCCGAATTTACCGGTCGGGTTTGCCCGGCGCCCTGCGAAGCCGCGTGCACGCTGAACATCGACGACAACCCGGTCACCATCAAGTCGATCGAATGCGCAATCGTCGACAAGGCCTGGGAAAACGGCTGGATCGAACCGCAACCGGCTGCGCGCAAGACCGGCAAATCGGTCGCCGTGGTCGGTTCGGGTCCGGCAGGCCTCGCCTGCGCGCAACAACTGGCGCGTGCCGGCCATGCCGTGACCCTGTTCGAGAAGGCCGATCGTATCGGCGGATTGCTGCGTTACGGCATACCCGACTTCAAAATGGAGAAGCACCTCATCGATCGGCGCATGCAGCAAATGGCCGCCGAGGGCGTGAGCTTCAAGACCAATACCCACGTCGGCGTCGATATCGACGCACGACAGTTGCTGAATGACTTCGATGCCGTTGCCCTGACGGGTGGCTCGGAACATCCACGCGATCTGCCGATACCAGGCCGTGAACTGCGAGGCGTGCATTTCGCAATGGAGTTCCTGCCCCAGCAGAACAAACGCGTCGCGGGCGATGAGGTGCCCGAATCTGGGGCCATTCTGGCCACCGGCAAGCATGTCGTGGTCATCGGCGGCGGCGATACCGGATCGGATTGTATCGGCACCTCCAATCGCCAGGGCGCCGTATCCATCACCCAGCTGGAAATTCTCCCGAAGCCGCCGGAGAAGGAAGACAAGGCGCTGACCTGGCCGGAATGGCCGAACAAGCTGCGCACCTCCTCGTCCCACCAGGAGGGTTGCGAACGCATGTGGTCCGTCGCCACCAAGGAAATCCTTGGCGAACAGGGTCAGGTCAAAGCCATCAAATGCGCCAAGGTCGAATGGACCAAGGACGCGAACGGCGCCTGGAAGATGTCCGAGGTGCCCGGGTCGGAGTTCGAATTGAAGGCCGATCTCATCCTGCTGGCCATGGGCTTCGTGCATCCCGCGCACGACGGCCTGCTTAAACAACTCGGTGTAGCGCTCGATCCGCGCGGCAATGTACAGGGCAGCACCGAGGGCGCGAACGCCTATCGCAGCTCGCTCGACAAGGTGTTTGCCGCCGGCGACATACGCCGCGGTCAATCGCTGATCGTCTGGGCCATCCGCGAAGGGCGCCAGTGCGCGCGCGCCGTCGATGAATACCTGATGGGCGTCTCTGATCTGCCGCGGTAAATTCGTCAGCCCAATCGCCACGACGCAGAGAACAATCGGAATGGAACCACCAAAGCGCCGAGGCGCCGAGTTGGTTTCATGAAAAATGGTTTTCTTGGCGCCTTGGCGTCTGGGCTGTTCCCAAATCTTTCTCGGCGCGCTTGGCGTCTTGGCGGTACATACCCGACATGTCAGAACTGAAAAACGACCGATTCCTGCGCGCCCTGCTGCGCCAGCCCGTGGACATCACGCCGGTGTGGATGATGCGCCAAGCCGGGCGTTATTTGCCAGAGTACCGCGCGACGCGCGAGAAGGCCGGCGACTTCGTGCGGCTGTGCCAGACGCCGGAGCTCGCCTGCGAGGTGACGCTGCAGCCACTCGATCGCTTCCCGCTCGACGCGGCCATCCTGTTCTCCGATATTCTGACCGTACCGGATGCGATGGGGCTCGGGCTGTACTTCGAGGACGGCGAAGGCCCCCGGTTCCGCAAGCCGGTGCGTAGCGCCGCGGACATCCAGGCACTCGGCGTACCGGATCCCGAGGGCGAACTGCGCTACGTAATGGACGCCGTGCGGCTGATACGGCGTGAACTGAATGGCCGCGTGCCACTCATCGGCTTTTCAGGCAGCCCCTGGACCCTGGCGACCTACATGGTCGAGGGTGCATCCAGCAAGGATTTCGCGACGACCAAGGCGATGCTGTACGACCGACCGGAGCTGCTGCACCAGCTGCTCGACACCATCGCCCGCGCCGTGACCGCCTATCTCAATGCGCAGATCGCCGCCGGTGTGCAGGCGGTGATGCTGTTCGACACCTGGGGCGGTGCGCTAGGTCCCCGGGAATACCGCGAATTCTCGCTCGATTACATGACGCGTATTATCAGCGAACTGACCCGTGAACATG
>JBAYTM010000130.1:0-6404 GCA_041675685.1 Thiohalobacteraceae bacterium | reverse complement strand
TGCGGCGTGCGCGGCGGATCGATCGGCTCGCCGTTGAAAAACACGTCGTGGATGAAGCGCACCGAATAGGCCACCGCGAATACGCCGGCCAGTGTCGCCAGCGCCGGCAGCATCCAGGTCGCGTCGCCGAGTTGCGCCAGATACACCGTTTCGGCGAAGAACATCTCCTTGCTCAGGAAGCCGTTGAGCAACGGCACGCCCGCCATCGAGGCGGCCGCCACCATCGCCAACGTCGCCGTATGCGGCATGTAGTTCCAGAGCCCGTTGATCTTGCGCATGTCGCGGCTGCCGGTTTCGTGATCGATGATGCCGGCGGCCATGAACAACGACGCCTTGAAGATCGCATGATTGATGATGTGGAAGACGCCGGCCACGGTGCTCAAGGGTGTGCTCAAGCCGAACAGCAGGGTGATGAGACCGAGGTGGCTGATGGTCGAATAGGCCAGCAGACCCTTGATGTCGTGTTTGAACAGCGCGGTATAGGCACCGAACAGCAGCGTCGCCATGCCGGTGCCGGCGACCAGATAAAACCAGAGATCCGAACCCGACAACGCCGGATAGAGCCGTGCCAGCAGGAAGACGCCGGCCTTCACCATCGTCGCCGAATGCAGATAGGCGCTGACCGGAGTGGGTGCGGCCATCGCGTGTGGCAGCCAGAAATGGAAGGGAAACTGGGCCGATTTGGTAAAGGCGCCGAGCAGAATCAACACCAACGTCAGGGGATAGAGTGGGTGAGCCTGAATCTGTGCCCCCGCGTCCAGTATGACCGAGAGCTCGTAGCTGCCGACGATCTGTCCCAGCAGCAGGATGCCGGCCAGCAGCGCCAGCCCGCCGCCGCCGGTCAGCGTCAGCGCCATGCGCGCGCCCTGGCGCGCATCGGCGCGGTGTTTCCAATAGCCGATCAATAGAAAGGAGCTCAGGCTGGTGAGCTCCCAGAACATGAACATCACCAACAGATTTTCGGACAGCACGATGCCGAGCATGGCCGCCATGAACAACAGCAACAGCCCATAGAAGCGCCCCATGGGATCGCTTTCCGAGAGGTAGTAGCGGGCATAGAGCACGATCAGCAGCCCGATGCCGAGGATCAGCAGCGCGAACATCAGGCCCAGCCCGTCCAGACGCAGGACGATATCGAGCTGCAGCGCGCTCAACCAGGGGATGCGCAGAATCAGCGTCTCGCCGCCGAACACGCGCGGCGCCAAGTCGAGCAGCGAGGCCAACGCGGCTGCGACGACGGCAGCCGTCACCCAGGCGCAGGTCGTGCGCCCGAGGCGGATGAACAGCCGCGGCAACAGAGCGCCGAGCAGGGGCAGGAGGATGATATAGGCGAGGGTCATGACTTCCGTGGTGACTTCACGCGGTCCGGCGCGTCCAGACTATACCGGGAAAAATGCAGCGGTTCACCAGTCTTTCGACGCGACCCGGGCGAGAGGGGCGGCGTTCGGTGTCAGGGATTCCGCGCCTGTGCGGGCCGGTACCCGCGCTATGTGACGCGCTACGCGGGAACCTGCCTGCCTGTGATTGATCTAGACTCAGAGGACGAACTACGGACGGCGGGGCCGCGCGGCCTGGTCGACGCACAGGGTCCACGTCGGGCGTCAGGCCCAGCCGAGGGCTGGTCTTCATAGAGGGCATTTTATGAGCGAACAGGTCGACAAGCCGGCACAAACGCCAGACGCGGGCGAGGGCGGCTCCACGCGATCCGCAATACCGCGCCGCAGGCGGGCGAATATGCACGAAGGCAAGGCGGTCTGGTGCGACTGCTGCTCCTGCGAGGCCGAGCCGCGCTGGGCCGCGGTGGCGGAGGAGATGGGTATCAGTCTCAGTGATTACGAGGATGAATGTTAAGAACCTCTGAACAATCCGTCATTCCGGCGCATGCCGGAATCTATGTCTTTGAATCTTTGGATTCCCGCTTTCGCGGGAATGACGGAGTATGAATTGTTCAGAGGTTCCTTAATAACAGGTGCTAGGGACTAGGTGCTAGGGCCGAGGTAAAACCCTTCGGCCTTCGCCTAGCACCTAGAGCCTAGCACCTCATCCCTGCGTTTATCACAACTGCTTCCCGGCCAGGGTCGGCAGTTTGTCGGTGCGGGTCTCCAGTTTCAGGTAACTGACCAGGCGCACGTTGCCCTCCCGGTGCAGGGCCTCGTGCACCCGCTCCACGGCGGCCAGTATGTCGCTCAGTTCGCCCTGGATGTTGGTGCCCGAGGCGTGTGTCTCCAGTACGAAGGCCTGACTTTGGAGCAGTTCGACCACGCGGGTGATCTGTGGCCGTACGGAAACCCCTTGCCCGATGGGGACGACTTGCAGTTCGGCGGTGGCTTGCATGAATTCGGCCTCGCAGTCAGAGGAATCGGATGGCTACTGAAAATGTTCGAGTATGTAGGGTCTGTCCAATATGCGGCCGATATCTCCGGGCGGCAACGGTTTGCTGAAGAAATAACCCTGTACCGTCTCGCACAGATGCCGGCGGACGAAGTGCAGCTGGTCCTGCGTCTCGACGCCCTCCGCCACGACGGTCAGATTGAGACTATGGGCCATACTGATGATTGCGCGGGTGATGGTGGCGTCGCTGGAGTTCTCCATGATGCCACTGACGAAGCTTCGATCGATCTTCAATGTGTGCACGGGAAAGCGTTTCAGGTAGCTGAGGCTCGAGTACCCGGTGCCGAAGTCGTCCACCAGAATCTCTATGCCCATGGCCGCGAGCTGATGCAGATTCTGCACGACCACGCCCTGGGTCTGCATGAGGTCGGTCTCGGTCAGCTCCAGACTGAGATAGCGCGGGTTGAGGCCGCAGGCTTCGAGCGCCGAGCGGACGGTGGGCATTAGATCGGGGGCGCGTGCCTGGCGCGCCGAGAGGTTGACCGACACCCGGCACGGCGGTAGTCCGGCGGACATCCACTCCTGCGCCTGCCGGCAGGCCCGGTGCAGTACCCAGGTGCCGATCTGCACGATCAGACCGGTCTCTTCCGCAATAGGTATGAATTGTGCCGGCGGCACCATGCCGAACTCCGGGTGGTTCCAGCGTATCAGCGCCTCGGTCGCAACGATGCGCCCGGTCTTCAGACACACCACCGGCTGATAGTGCAGCGTGAACTCTTCACGTTCCAACGCCTGGCGCAAGGCGTTCTCCAGGGCCAGGCTGCGGGTCACTTGACGGGTGAACTCACGCGTATACAGCTGTACCGTATTGCGCCCGAGTTCTTTGGCGCGATACATCGCCGCGTCGGCATTGCGCAGCAACTCGGTCACGTCCTTGCCGTCGTGCGGATAGACCGCAACCCCGACGCTGGCGGTCAAGAACAGCTCGCGGCCCTCGACGTCGAAGGGCGATTCGAAGGCGCGGAGTATTTTCCCTGTGACCCGACCGATCTCCTCGTCGTCCGTCACGGCGGTCAACACGATGGTAATCTCGTCGCCGCCGAGCCGGGCCACGGTGTCGCCTTGCCGGACCAGCTGACACAGACGCTCGGCGACCGCCTTCAATAAAAGGTCGCCCGCCGCATGGCCGAGCGAGTCGTTGACGTTTTTGAAGCGATCCAGGTCGACGAACAATATGGCGACCTTATGGCCCTGTCGTTCCGCTTCGAACAGTGCCTGCTGCAACCGGTCGTGCAGCAGTAGGCGGTTGGGGAGGCCGGTCAAGGTGTCGAAGTAGGCAAGGTATTCGATGCGCTCCTCGGAGCGCTTCTGTTCGCTGATGTCGCGGGTGATGGACAACACGAACGAGGTGTCTTCGTTTTCCAGCCGGAAGGGCACGGCATGGCTGTCCATCCAGCGGCGGGTGCCCTTAAGCCCGATCAGTTCGAACGACATGCGGTCGCGTTCGCCGCTCATCACGCGTTCGATGAATTTGGTGTAGGCGTCGCGATATTCCGGAAGAATTCGCGAATAGACGGTCTTGCCGAGGATTTCCTCCGGGTAGTCGCACTCCATCATCGCCAGGCCCGCGGCATTGATGTGGTGCAGTATCCCCCGGCTATCGATGAGCTTGACGCATTCCGGCTCGGCATCGATCAAGGTTCGCAGCCGGTTTTCGCTGTCGCGCAGGGCGAGTTCGGAGCGCTTCCGCTCGGTGATGTCCGTCACCATGGCCAGCGCGCCGCTATACTCTCCGTCGTAGCGCATGGGGCTCATGGACAGGATGCTCCAGACCCATTCGCCGTCCTTGCGTCGCAGGCGGAAATCGTGCCGGCCGCAGCCGTCTTCACGGCATCGGGCCAGCACGCCGCGGGCCGCGTCTACCTCGGAAGGATGGACGAAGTCCTCGATGCGCCGGCCCAGCAGTTCGCCGTCTTCACGGCCGAGCATGTTGCCCATCTTCGCGTTCGCCAGACTGATGCGACCCTCGGCATCGAACAGCCAGACGCCTTCCTCGGCGGTCTCCACCATCAAGCGATAGCGTGCCTCGCTTTCGCGCAGGGCCTGTTCGGCCGCGCGGCGTTGGCGACGGATCGCCGCGTTCGCAATACTGCGTTCGACCGCGGGCGCCAGTCGTGCCAGGTGGTCCTTGAGCAGGTAATCGTCGGCACCGGACCTCATAATCGCGACTGCGGTGTCTTCGCCGATGGTGCCGGAGGCGACGATGAAAGGGATGTCCTTGCCGGACTGCTGCAACAGCTCCAGCGCCCGCGGCGCGCTGAACGCCGGCATGGCATGGTCGGATATGATGACATCCGGCTGCCGTTCGAGCGCCGCGAGGTAGTCCGCCTCGGTGTCGACACATTCCCATTCCAGATGAAGACCACCGCTGCGCAGGGCCAGCAAGACCAGCTCGACGTCGTCGGGATTGTCTTCGGCAAGCAGCAGGCGGATAGGTTTACTCATACGTCTACCTCAGATACGGATGTTCATTCAGCAACAGCCAGTACATGCCCATCTGCGATACGGCGTTCGTGAATTGCTCAAAGTCTACCGGTTTGCGGATGTAGCTGTTTGCCCGAAGTTCGTAGGTGCGCAGGACATCCTGGTCTTCCCGGGATGACGTCAACACCACCACCGGAAGCAGGCTGGTGCGCGGGTCGTTGCGCAATTGCCGCAGCACCTCGATCCCGTCGATTTTCGGCAGTTTCAGGTCGAGCAGCACAAGCGCCGGTGTCAGGCGGTCCTGGTGTTCCGCGTAGGCGCCGGTGCAGAACAGATAATCGAGTGCCGCGGCGCCGTCTTCAACCACCACGACCTCGTTGACGATGTTGCACTGGCTGAGCGCCATGCGTGTCAGTTCCTGGTCGTCGGGATTGTCTTCGACCAGCAGTATCACTTTAGCGGGATCCATGAAATCTCCTTGTCATGCCAGTCTCAAGTAGAAGGTGGTACCGCGGCCCAGTTCGGATTCCGCCCAGACGCGCCCGCCGTGTCGGTGGATGATGCGTTGCACGGTCGCGAGCCCGATGCCGGTGCCTTCGAAGTCTTTTTCGGAGTGCAGCCGCTGGAAGGCGCCAAAAAGCTTGTCGTAATAGTTCATATCGAAGCCGACGCCGTTGTCGCGCACGAAAAACACCGGCTCCCCATCCACCTCTTGCGCCCCAACTTCGATGCGCGGCTGGGCCTGGTTTTGGGTGAATTTCCAGGCGTTGCCAAGCATGTTTTCGAAGACGATGTACAGAAGATCGGGATCGGCCCTGGTCTTGAGACCGGGCGAGATGATCACTTCGACGGCACGGTCCGGCTGTCGGCCGCGCAGTTCCGCCACGACCTTCGCAGCCACCTCGCTCAAGTCGACCTCCATCTGGCTGATTTCGCTGCGGGTCACCCTTGACAGCTTGAGCAGGTCGTCGATCAGATGCCCCATGCGTTGACTCGCCGCACGGATACGCTTCAGATAATCAGTGGCCGTTTCGTCGAGTTTGCCGGCATAGCTGCTCAATAGCGCGGCACTGAATCCGTCCATGGCGCGCAATGGCGCCCGCAGATCGTGCGACACCGAATAGGAAAACGCTTCCAGCTCGCTGTTGGCGTTCTGCAGCTGCGCGGTGCGCTCGGCCACCCGGTGCTCCAACTCGGCCGCATTGTTCTGTATCTGTACGTATAGCTGCGCATTGCGCAGCGCAATGGCGATCTGATCGGCGAGCGGCATCAATATTTCCAGGTCCTCATTGACGTAGGCGCCCGGGTTGCGGCTGCCGATGGTCAGCACGCCGATGACTTCGTTCTTGACGATCAACGGTAAGAGCACACGGGAGCGAATCCCCTCATGGCGCAACATGGCGGTCTCCGGCCATTCGCCGGCGTCCCCGACGTCGCGCTCGATGATCGGTTGGCGACCACGGACCAGCGCACCGAACAGGCTCTCGGCGACCGAGAAGCGGGCGCCGATATCGACACTCGGCTTGCGGTCCGACCACTGATCGACGAGCGTGAGGTGTTCGCGCGTGTCGTCCATGACCAGCACGGCC
>JBAYTM010000129.1:0-6409 GCA_041675685.1 Thiohalobacteraceae bacterium | reverse complement strand
GTCAATGTCGGCGACGAGATCGACGTCAAGGTGCTGAAGTTCGACCGCGAGCGTAACCGCGTATCGCTCGGCCTGAAACAGCTGGGTCAGGACCCCTGGGCCGATCTGGCGCGTCGCTACCCGGTGAACACCCGCCTGTACGGCAAGGTGACCAACATCGCCGACTACGGTTGTTTCGTGGAAATCGAAGAAGGCGTCGAAGGCTTGGTGCACGTCTCCGAGATGGATTGGACCAACAAGAATGTGAACCCGGCCAAGCTGGTGCACATCGGTCAGGAAATCGAGGTGATGGTGCTGGATATCGACGAGGAGCGTCGCCGCATCTCGCTCGGTATGAAACAGTGCCACTCCAATCCCTGGGACGAGTTCGGTGCGTTGCACAACAAGAACGACCGGGTCTCGGGCACCATCAAGTCGATCACCGACTTCGGCATCTTCGTGGGCCTGGAAGGCGGCATCGACGGTCTGGTGCACCTGTCCGACATCTCCTGGAATCTGCCGGGCGAAGAGGCGGTGCGCAACTACAAGAAGGGTGACGAGGTCGAGGCCGTGGTCCTGGCCGTGGATCCGGAGCGTGAGCGTATTTCGCTCGGCATCAAGCAGATGGATCGCGATCCCTTCTCCAACTTCGTGGGCGAACACGCCAAGGGCAGCATCGTCAAGGGCACCGTGCGCGAAGTCGACGCCAAGGCCGCGATCATCGACCTGGGCGACGGCGTCGAAGGCACGCTGCGTGCTTCCGACCTGACCCGCGACCGCGTGGAAGATGCGCGTACCCTGCTCAAAGTCGGTGACGAAGTCGAAGCCAAGTTCATGGGCGTCGACCGCAAGACCCGCAGTATCAGCTTGTCTATCAAGGCTAAAGAAAACGACGAGGAAGCCGAAGCGGTTCACGACTACTCGCGTGCCGGCTCGGCCACCACGACCCTGGGCGATCTGCTCAAGGAAAAGATGGAAGGCAAGGACAACTGAGTTTGGTTGGGGTAGACAGGGGAGGTTCCACCCGTCTGGTTGTGTAGTTTGGTCCGGGAGGCCGCAAGCAAGCGGCCTCCCAATCCAAATCAGGAAGAAGATAAATGACAAAGTCTGAACTGATTGAAATACTGTCGAGCAAGAACAGCCACCTCAATTACAAAGACGTTGAGCTCGCGGTAAAGAGCCTGTTGGAGCAGATGAGTCTGGCGTTGGCGACCGGTCAGCGTATCGAGATCCGTGGATTCGGCAGCTTTTCGCTGCACTACCGTCCGCCGCGGGTCGGCCGTAATCCGAAGACGGGCGAAGCGGTGGCGCTTGCCGCCAAGTACGTCCCCCATTTCAAACCGGGCAAGGAACTGCGCGAGCGAGTCAACGAAGGAGCCGGTACCGAGATCAAAGCCTAGCCGCCCGGCGTCGGCGATCAGCCGGCCTTCGGCGCTACGATGCCATCAGTTGTTCGATCGGACGCCTGCAGGGCGGTCCGCCATTCCCATCTTTCCATTTTCACCATGACTTGAGTCGTGCGCTCGGGCGGCCTAAAGTGCCTTTCGAAACCGGTGGCCGCGGTTGCAGGGCGGCGCGGTCAATGCGGAGGGCGATATGTCGCGTCTGGTGTCTTTTCTCCTGGTATTCCTGCTGGTACTGCTGGGCCTCGCATTCGCGGTCGGCAACGCCAAGCCGGTCGAACTCAACTATTTCCTGGCGACCCGCGAAGTGCCGCTCGCCATGACGCTGGTGCTCACATTGGCCTTTGGCGCCCTGGTCGGCATTCTTTTCAGTCTTGGTCTGGTGCTCCGCTGCAAGCGCGAGACCCTGCGACTGCGTCGTCAGGTGCAGATCACGGAACAGGAAGTCGTCAATCTGCGCAATATCCCTATCAAAGACGTACGCTGATCATGTATGAACTGCTGTGGCTGTTGTTGCCGGTGGCCGCCGCGTCGGGTTGGATCCTGGCCCGGCGCTCGATGCAGCGTTCGCAGCAGAGTCAATCGCGCAAATTCAACTCGGACTATTTCCAGGGCCTGAACTTTCTGCTCAACGAGCAGCCGGACAAGGCCATCGAAGTCTTCATCCGCATGCTGGAGGTCGACAGCGACACGGTGGAGACGCACCTGGCGCTAGGCAACCTGTTCCGGCGTCGCGGGGAAGTCGATCGCGCCATCCGCATCCACCAGAACCTGATTGCGCGCCCCACCTTGAACAAGGCCCAGCGCAGCGCCGCCCTGTTGGAACTGGGTCAGGACTATATGCGCGCCGGTTGGCTGGACCGGGCGGAGAGCCTGTTCGACGAACTGCTCGAGAACGATCTGCATACGACGGTCGCTTCCCGGCACCTGCTGGATATCTATCAACAAGAGAAGGAATGGGACAAGGCGATCAATATCGCTCGCCGCCTGGACGGCGACCGCCGTCAGTCCATGAAACCCGTGATCGCGCAGTTCTATTGCGAGCAGGCGGAAGCTGCCTTGCGCAAAGGCGATGAAGGCCAGGCGCACCAGATGCTCAAACGCGCCTTGGCGCAGGACCGGCGTTGCGTGCGGGCGAGCCTGTTGCAGGGGCGCATGGCGATACAGGCGGGAAACTGCAAGGCCGCACTCAAGGCATTCCGGCAGGTGGAAGACCAGGACATCGAGTATTTGCCCGAAATCCTCGAGCAGATGCGCACATGCTACGATAACCTGAATGCGAGCGACGCGCTCCGGGATTACTTGCGGGACATCATGCAACGCTATGCCGGCATTTCGCCGGTGCTGATGTACGCGGACCTGATCGCGCGCACGGACGGCGATAACGCCGCCGCGGAATTCATGACCGAGAACGTACGCAAGCGCCCCTCGGTGCGCGGCCTGGGCAGGCTGATCGATCTCAGTCTCGCCGGCGCGTCGGGGAAATCGCGAGACGATTTATTGATTCTGCGCGACCTGGTTGCGCAATTGCTCAGAAACAAGCCCGTCTACAAATGCAGCCATTGCGGCTTCGCCGGCAAGTCGCTGCATTGGCAATGTCCTGGCTGCAAGGCGTGGAACAGCGTGAAGCCGATTCATGGCGTGGAAGGCGAGTGACTGAAACGGAACCGGGCGCGTCGGCGGCCGTTGCAGCGCGGACCAGCGGTTGCCTCGTTCCGTGGTGCACGCCAGGTGTGAGTTGCGAAAAACAAATGGATCCCGGCATGCGCCGGGATGACGAGGACCCAAGGCGCACCGGAATGGAGTCACCGAAGCGCCCGCTGAAATTGCCGGAGCAAGCCCAGGAATCCTGACCGGGCTCCGGCTATGCGGAGAAACGATGCGGACCGTAGGGTGCGTCGAGCCGCAGGCTGACGCACCAACCGATCATCCGGCTTGTCCGGGTCGACACCACAAGGCGACACAGAATGAACTCACCTACCGACGGCCCCCGCATCATCGTTGCGCTCGACTATGCCGATGCCGGCGACGCGCTCGCGATCGTCGATCGTCTCGATCCGGCGCTTTGCCGCCTCAAAGTCGGCAAGGAATTGTTCACCCGCAGCGGCCCGGAAACGGTGCGGGAGCTGGGTCGACGCGGTTTCGATGTCTTCCTGGATCTCAAATTCCACGACATCCCCAACACCGTGGCGCAGGCCTGTCGCGCGGCGGCGGAGCTCGGCGTGTGGATGATGAACGTGCACGCGCAGGGTGGGCGCAAGATGTTGTCGGCGGCGCGTGACGCGGTCGGGGAATTCGGCGAGGAGCGCCCGTTGCTGATCGCGGTGACTCTGCTCACCAGCTTGGACGTGGAGGACCTCGCCGAGCTCGGTCTGAACGGATCGCCCGCGGACAATGTGTTGCGTCTCGCTACGCTGACCAGCGATTGCGGCTTGGACGGCGTCGTATGTTCCCCGCAGGAGGCCGGCAGTCTCCGTCGCGCGCTGGGACCGGACTTTCAGTTGATCACCCCCGGTGTGCGCCCGGCCGGTGCGGCGAAAGACGACCAGCAGCGGGTCATGACGCCGCGCCAGGCCATCGAGGCCGGCGCCAGTTATCTGGTGATCGGCCGACCGATCACCCGGGCGCTCGACCCGGTCGCGGCCCTGCAGGCGATCGCGGCGGAGCTCCAGGGCTTGACCGGTTGAACATTACTGCTACTCTCTAGCCGTGCGCGCCCAGGGAATAGGGCGGCAGTGTTCCACCCACCATCGACAAGGAGGTTTCCATGTTTCGTTCCACTATCCATTCGCTCGTTGCCGCGCTGGCGCTGTTGCCCTGCCTGGCCTTCGCCGGGCCCATCGACATCAATACCGCCTCGGCGGAGCAACTCTCCGAGGGGCTGCTCGGCATCGGCCCGCAGAAAGCCGCCGCCATCGTGGCTTATCGCGAACAGAACGGGCCTTACCGCAGCGCCGCGGACCTCACCAAGGTCAAGGGCATCGGCGACAACGTATTGGAGAAGAACCGCGACCTGATCAGCTTCGGGCAGGCGGAAGCGACGGCGTCCCAGTAGGCGCGATGTGGCGGCCGCGGACGGTTCCGCGGCCGCTGTTCCGGGGTCCCAGACGGCGGTTTTGCGCGTCTCCGGCCACGCGTCCTATCTCGTTCCGAACCATTTAAAATCCCCAAACTTACCGTATAATCCTCCCTCCATCGGAAGGCATTGGCGCCAAGACCAAAGCGGCAGTTGAGGGGCAGCATGACGATCTATCCTGTGATTCTCACCGGCGGGGCCGGCAGCCGCCTGTGGCCCCTGTCCCGCGAGCACTATCCGAAGCCGCTGCTGCCGTTGCTCGGCGCGCGCACCTTGCTCCAGGACACGGTCCTTCGCCTGGCCGAAATGCGGCAGGTCGCTGCGCCGGTATTCGTCTGCAACGAGGAACACCGCTTCCTGGTTGCCGAGCAGGTCCAGAGCCTGGGTAAAAAGGCCGGCGCGATTCTCCTCGAGCCCGAAGGCCGCAACACGGCACCGGCGCTGACTATCGCCGCCCTGTACCTGTTGGAGAAAGATCCCGACGCGGTCATGGTGGTCATGCCCGCCGACCACGTGATCCCGAGCAGCGAACTCTTCCATGCCGCCGTCGAACAAGCCTTGGCGCTATGTCCCGACGGGCATCTGGTAACCTTCGGCATCGTGCCCAAGCATGCCGAGACCGGCTACGGCTACATCCGCCGCGGCAGTGCCCTGAACGGCGGCACGGCGTACAACGTGGACCGCTTCGTCGAAAAACCCGATCTCGCCACCGCGCAAGGCTACGTCGACTCCGGCGAATACTATTGGAACAGCGGCATCTTCACCCTGCGCGCCGACGCTTGGACTGCAGAGATCGAGCGCTTCGCCCCCGCCATACTGGCATCCTGCAAATCCGCGGTCGCCGGCGGCAAACGCGACGAAGACTTTTGCCGCGTCGACAAGAGCGCGTTTCTCGGCTCGCCCAGTGATTCCATCGACTACGCCGTCATGGAGAAGACCGACAAAGTCGCAGTGGTGCCGCTGGACGCCGGCTGGTCGGACGTCGGCGCCTGGTCGGCGCTCTGGGACATATCCGAGCGCGACGGGCAGGGCAACGTGACCCAGGGCGACGTGCTGACCCATGACGTGCACGACACTTTGGTGATCGCTCAGCACCGCTGCGTCGCCGCCATCGGCCTCGAAGGCGCTGTCATCATCGAAACGCCCGACGCCGTTCTGGTCACGCGTCGCGATTGCGCGCAAGACGTGAAGGAAATCGTCTCGCAGTTGAAAAAGAGCGGCCGCGACGAATACAAATTTCATCGACGCGTCTATCGCCCCTGGGGAGATTACGAAGGAATCGACGTCGGCGCGCGCTACCAGGTCAAGCGGCTTACCGTGAAACCGGGCGCGTCACTGTCCTTGCAGATGCATCATCATCGTGCGGAACATTGGATCGTCGTGAAAGGCACCGCGCGCGTTACTCGCGGCGACGAAGTGTTCATCCTTTCGGAGAACGAATCGACGTATATACCCCTTGGAACCAAGCACCGGCTGGAAAACCCAGGCGCGATACCGCTGGAGATTATCGAGGTGCAGTCGGGGAGTTATTTGGGTGAGGACGATATTGTGCGGTTCGAGGATGTGTATGCGCGCTGTTGAAGGTGTAGCGTGAATCCACATCAGGCACACAAGGCGTCACTGACGGAGACGGTCACGAGTCTGTGGCGTAACCGGCAGCTCATCGTGCAGATGAGCAAACGGGAAGTCGTCGGCCGCTACCGCGGCTCCGTCATGGGCATGGCCTGGTCGTTCTTCAACCCGGTGCTGATGCTCGCGGTGTACACCTTCGTGTTCAGTGTAGTGTTCAAGGCGCGCTGGGGTGTCGGGGCCGAGGAGAGCAAGACCCAGTTCGCTGTCGTGCTGTTCGTCGGCCTGATCGTGCACGGACTGTTCGCCGAAGTTGTCAATCGTGCGCCCGGACTTATTCTGGGAAACGTCAACTACGTCAAGAAGGTTGTCTTCCCACTGG
>JBAYTM010000128.1:0-6424 GCA_041675685.1 Thiohalobacteraceae bacterium | reverse complement strand
GAACGGCACGGTGATATTGAGGCCTTGGCCGCCGTCTGCGCGAAAGGCGTTGACCGCCGCAGGGAACTTGCCAACCTCGACGAGGATTGCCTCATAGCGCAGGAACTGCCCGGTCTGAGCGGCGAACAGGGTATGAATCAACGGCGACTTGCTGTGTCCGATCGGGTTGCCCATGACCGCATAGCGGTCGGGCGATTGCCTGGCTGCCCGTTGATCGCTGGCGGCTGCTTCGCCCGTCACTCGAAGATGGCCTTCAGGATATAAAAGAAGAAGATCGACAGGATCGCACCGGCGGGCAGTGTAATGATCCAGGAGAGGAAGATGGTGCGTACGACGTTCATGTTGAGCGCGCCGATACCGCGCGCCAGGCCGACGCCGAGCACGGCGCCGACCAAAGTATGGGTGGTCGACACCGGCAGGCCGGTTCCGGACGCCAGCACGACGGTCGAGGCGCCGGCCAGGGTCGCCGCGAAGCCGCGGCTCGGCGTGAGCTCCGTAATTCCGGTGCCGAGTGTCGCGATGACCTTGTGCCCATAGGTCACCAGCCCGATCACGATGCCCGCGCCGCCGAGCAACAGGATGCCCGCCGAAAGGCTGCTGTGCTGTGCGACTTGTCCGCCAGTCTGGACAATGCCGATCACGGCCGCGACGGGCCCGATCGCATTCGCCACATCGTTCGACCCGTGGGCGAATGCCATGGCGCAGGCGGTCATGACCATCAGGATGCTGAACACCCTCTCGACGTTCGTATAGTGGAAGCTGCTGTCCGCGCGCGGATCGAACTTCAGGCGACGGATGGCGATTATGCCAATCAATGCGAGCGCGATGCCGATGCCCACGGCGAGCGCGTAGCTGCCGCCGCCGCTGATCTCCAGACCGACGTGTGCGAGCCCCTTCTTGATGGTGACCAGCGAAATGATGAAGCCGACCAGAAAAATGTATCCCGGGACGTAGCGTTTGGCGGCCGCGAGCGGATCCCGCGCGGTGAGGATGAAGACCTGTACACTGATAAATAACCAATAGGCAAGGATCCCCGCCAAAACCGGCGATATCACCCAACTGGTGGCTATGGTGCCGACCGCACCCCACTTCACCGCGTCGATGCCAAGGCCAACGGTCGCGAAGCCGACGATAGCCCCGACGATAGAATGGGTGGTGGACACCGGCCACCCGCGTTGCGACGCGAGCATCAGCCAGAGGCCCGCCGCCAGCAGCGAAGCCAACATCCCGTAGACAAGCAGTTGCGGATCGCTACTGAGCCGGTCGGCCTCGATCATGCCGCTGCGAATCGTCTCGGTGACCGCCCCGCCTGCCAGATAGGCCCCGGTGAACTCGAAGATCGCGGCGACGATGACCGCCTGGCGAATCGTCAACGCGCGCGACCCGACCGAGGTGCCCATCGCATTGGCGACGTCGTTGGCGCCTACACCCCAGGCCATGAACAGGCCGAACATGCCGGCCAGCACGATGAAGATCGTTGCGTGTTCCATGCAGCCCCCGTCTCAGCGCGCAAGCATCAGTTCGAGGCGGCTGCCTACGCGTTGCGCCAGGTCGGCCAGATCGCCGATCCAGTCGATCACGCGATACAGAAACATCACATCGACCGGCGGTAGTTCGGTTTCGCGCTGGAACAGGTCGGCGCGCACGCGCACCTGGATCTTGTCGGTGTCGCTCTCGATCTCGTCGAGCTTGCGGATCATCGATTGCATCAGGTCGACCTCGCCGCCACGGAAGCCGGTCTCGACCAGCTCGTCGAGCTCATTGATGGCCGCTTGCGCCTGTACGGCGGCATCGATACAGCGGTCCAGGTAGGCCAGGAAGCTGCCGGCGATCGGGTCCGGTATGGCCATCTGGCGGCCGGTCATCAGGCCGGCGATGTCCTTGGCGCGGTTGGCGACCTTGTCCTGGCTGGTCAGGACCTCGAGGATGTCGCGCCGCGATACCGGCATGAACAGGCTGTTGGGAAGATGAAGTCGCAGTTCGCGCTTGAGTTTGTCGGCGTCGCGTTCGAGCTGCGCGATCCGGCCCTGGAGGGTGCGAGCCGCATCCCAATCGTCGACGAGCACGGCCTCCATGAATGGATGCAACTCGCGAACGCAGACGATGACCGCGGCCATGTGGGTCTGCAGCGGCCGGATCGGCGATGCGCCGAACAGACTGGAGATCGTGGTGCGTACCATGCGCTTCCTCTTCTACAAGATAACGGTCGCGGCTCGTTCAGCCCTGGTGCCGAAGCCAGCCGGCCGCCTGCTTCGCGTAATAGGTGAGGATGCCGTCGGCGCCCGCGCGCTTGAACGCCAACAGCGATTCCAGCACCACGGCGCGCTCGTCCAGCCAGCCGTTCTGGCTGGCGGCCTTGAGCATCGCGTATTCACCGCTGACCTGGTACACGAAGGTCGGTGCGCCGAATTGGTGCTTCACGCGCCGGACGATGTCGAGATAGGGCAGCCCGGGTTTGATCATCACCATGTCGGCGCCTTCGTCGAGATCCAGCGCGACTTCCCAGAGCGCCTCGTCCGAATTGGCAGGATCCATCTGGTAGCTGTATTTGTTGCCGCCGGCGAGATTGGCGGCCGAACCCACCGCGTCGCGGAACGGGCCGTAGAAACTCGAGGCGTACTTGGCGGCGTAGGCCAGGATGCGGGTGTTGCGATGGCCCGCCTGTTCCAAGGCGCTGCGGATCCGGCCGATACGCCCGTCCATCATGTCCGAAGGCGCCACGACATCGGCCCCGGCCGCCGCGTGGGACAGCGCCTGCTTGACCAGCACCTCGACGGTTTCATCGTTGAGCACATAACCGGAGGCGTCGATCAGGCCGTCCTGACCATGCGTGGTGAAGGGGTCGAGTGCAACATCCGTGATCACGCCAAGCGCGGGGAATTCGGCCTTGAGGGCGCGCACCGCCCGTTGCGCCAAGCCCTCGGGATTGTAGGCCTCGCGTGCGTCTTCGCTCTTGGATGCGGGCGGCGTGACCGGGAACAGCGCGATCGCAGGGATGTCGAGCGCGACCAGCTCGGCCGCCTCTTTCAGAAGCTCGTCGATACTCAGGCGTTCGACGCCCGGCATGGACGCGACGGCCTCGCGTTGGTTGGTGCCTTCGAGGACGAACAGGGGATAGATGAGGTCATCGACGCTGAGGGCATGTTCGCGCATCAATCGCCGGGAGAACGCGTCGCGTCGCATGCGCCGCATGCGTACCCGGGGGAAACCGCCTCGCCCCGTATCGAAATCGCGCACTTCATACCTCCTCGTCCCGTCGTTCGGGGCCAAAGTGTAACCGGTCCCTTGGGCGCACGTCATGCGCGGATGCGCTAGCATGGAGGCGGGATTACCTCCTGAGCCACAGGATCAACCAGGAGCTCATGCGCATGTCTCCGAAACCGGAGGAATTCGATCCCTTCGGCCTGGTCACCGCACCCGCCGAGCCGCCCGTGGCCGGCTGGTATGCGACGCCGTTATCCGTAGAGGCCGCCGAGTCCTTGGGTGCCCAGGCGCGCCAGGCGCTGCAGCGCGCCCTGGCCGGGCGCCGCAGCCTGTTTGCACCCCAGTTGGCGGAGTTGATCGCCGGGTTCTGGTTGGGCCGCGACATCGCGCTCGATTACCGCAGCCTGCAGGCCACGCTGCGTTCGGATCGCGCCGCGCTCGCCGAACTCGTTTACGGACAACTCCTGATGAGCCGCAAATTGCTTGGCGCGAGCGAGCATTTGCGGCAGGGTTTCCGCCGGGCTGTCACCCGGCTGGCGCCTGCCGAGTACCTCGCCCTGTTGCGACGTCACGACTTGCTGGAGGTGCTGGTATTGACCAGCCGCCCGGCCGCGCCGCAACCGCTCGCCGAATTACTCCGGGAGGCCGGGGTCATTCGTCGTCTGGAACGGGGCTCGGCCCGTAGGGACGTACTGCACCGGCATGACGACACCCTGGGCTGACAGGTCGTTAAACGCCCCGAGCGTTTCCTCGCGGCGTGGGAAACCGGCTCCGGATGCTCATGTACGATCGGTACTCTCCGCTTTTTGGCCCGTTCCCGCCTAACGCCGCATCCCCTGAGTGCGCTGTTCGGCAGCCAGCTGATAGGCTCATCGACCGCCCCAGCGCGTCCAAACGCGTTCGAGATGTCTGGCGCGGCGCATGAAAAAAGAAGGCACGGCGGGACAGCGCCGTGCCTTCTTTGACCAAATCGCCGGGCGCTTCTTGCGTCCAGCGCCGGCCATACCCGCGGTATTCGGCTATTGGACCTGGGTCTCGAACGCGCTGAACTCGCTCTGGTCCAGCCGCCCGTCGTCGTTGCGGTCAACATTCCGCCATTGGTCGGCGAGTGTCTGCTTGCCGGACGCCTCCCGCGCGCTGATATAGCCGTCGCCGTCGGCATCGAGTTGCTGGAAGGACAGCTGGCCTCCGGCAGCCCCGTCGCGGCCGCCGGCGTAGCCGGCCAGACTCTGGTTGCTGTCGAGAACCTGGTATTCGCGCGGCTGATGTGCCGAGGCCTCCTCTTTAAGCTGCTCCTCGCTTTGGTTGCTGGTCAGTCGAAGCCGATCGTCCTGTAGTAGCTCGAGTTCGCTTAACGAAATGGCGACGTCACGGGCACCGATGTTCAGGATCCCGCCGACCGGCACGATCGCGTAGATTTCGTTGTCCGCGCCACGCACCACATTTTCGACTTCGCCGACGGCGTCGCCATTGGCGTTCACCACGTCTTTACCTTCCAGGTCGCCGACGGTCATGCTCCAGACTCCGCTAGGTTGCTGGCCGCCGTTGTCTTGATCCTCGGCCTGGACGACGTCGACCTTGGCGCGGTCGTCCTGCTGAATCTCGACCTGCGCTTGCCCCTGCTGTTGCACGCTGACCTGAGGTTGCGCCTGCTCGATCTGCACCTTGGGCTCCGGTTGTGTGATCTGCACGTTTGGCTCGGGCTGTTTGATGATGACTTCCGGCTGCTCCTGGCGGACGATGACCTCAGGCGGTTGTTGTTCCACATCCACTTGCGCGGGTTGTTGCTGGACCGTGATCTCCCGCTCCGCGCCGGCGCCGGCCGCGCCCTGCTGGGCAGGAGGCGTCGATTGCAGGCCCTGCGCGCTCATTGCGGTGTTGAATTCCTGCGTGGTCAGGCGCCCGTCGCGGTTCGCGTCGGCTTGCTGAAAGGTTTGTTGATCGACCTGCGACAGCGACTGCGCCTCCTGCATGCTCAGGTAACCGTCGCCGTTGCGATCCGCCTGCTGGAACTGCCGGGACAGGTCCTGGGAGCCCGGGGAACTCGTCTGCGACGATGCCGTGTCGCCGGCTGACTGTGTCGCGTCGCCCGACGACTGTTGCGCGACGGCCGCTGTCCCGGCGGCGCCCAGCAGAGACAGGCCGATAGCGGTTGCAATAACCTTTTTGCTGTTCATGCGATAAACCTCCTTGCTGTCGATGCCCACCGCGCCCGTTTGCTTTCCCCAAGTCTAGTAGCCTCTAAAGCCGCTTCTGCCGCCCGGTCGCTAGGGTGTCCGCCATCCGCCGGTATTCCGCCGCAAATCGCCGTGGAACCGTCACCCTGTCGGGCCCCGTTCGCCGTTTTTCGCCGTGCCTAATGGGCGGTCACCCGATTTGCCTGTGTTACCGGGCCCTTTTTTACGTTCCGGTACATTGGCACAGGATCTGCAACAACTAATGGCAAGAGGAAGGCAGGCAGCGGTTCAAGGAACAGGGACCCTCGCCGCTGACCTCTGAGACAGTCTTCTGTGGCATGGGTCCGGTGGCTCAAACCGAAAATACCGAACCATGTCGGACGCTTGATGACACGGTGTGCAGCTCCGCCCAGCCGGAACTCCTGAAGTGTCACGGAGTCTTAAACAGGTGATACCGCAGGTTTAACCTTGCGGGCTCATGCCACAGACGACCTGCCGTATCTGTTCGACTCCTCCGACGCTGAAAAGCGTTTTTGCCCCGCCCTTAAAAGCGGGGTTTTTTTTGGCTGCGATAACGGGCCGAAGCGCCGTTTCGACGCGGGCGGCCGAACCAGCCCGGGGGAGCGAAAGGCCGGCCTCTCAGTCAAGCACCGGCGGTATCGCTTTGGCGAGCGTTTGTTTCTCGCTTGTCGCGGCGCCGCTCAGCGCAAAGCCCAGCAGGGCGCCCGCGGGATCCCGGAATAGTGCGCGTATGCCGCCGATCACCGGCTCGCACGTCCACTCACCCTTCGCCTGAGGCGGCGGGGGCGCGATGACCAGCGGACAGGCCGGCGTTTTGACGACCACGGGCAGGACCGGGTAGCGGACCGGCGTGCGGTCGCCGGCCAAGGTCCGGGCCAGACTCCGGCCCGCGTACATCAGCGGCATGACGAAGGGTAGCACCAGGCCTTGCACTTCCGCACAATCGCCCAGCGCATGTATGTGCGGATCGGAGCTGGTCAGCCAGCGATCGGTGACGATGCCGCGCTGGATCTGCAGCCCGG
>JBAYTM010000127.1:0-6433 GCA_041675685.1 Thiohalobacteraceae bacterium | reverse complement strand
CGGCCTGCACCAGATAGTGGAAGTCGCCGTTGCGACCTGCACCGAAGCGAAAGTCGTCGCCGACCACCAAGTAACGCACACCCAGGCCGTCGACCAGTATGCGCCGAACGAATTCCTCCGCGGTCAATTCCGCAAAGGCGCGGTCAAAGCGCAGGCATAACACCCGATCGACCGAAAAACGCCGCAGTGCGACCAGCTTTTCGCGAAATCGCGTCAGGCGCGGCGGCGCCTGCGTCGGCGCGAAATACTCCTGCGGCTGCGGCTCGAAAATAACGACCGTGGTCGGCAATCCGAGCTCGGCTGCGCGCTCGGCAAGTTGCCCGAGGACCGCCTGATGGCCGAGATGCACGCCATCGAAGTTGCCGATGGTCGCCGCACAGCCGCGTAACGCCGGGGTGATGTTGTGCAGACCGCGGATCAAGTGCATGCAGGGGCGGAACCTTCGACGCTGTTCGGACTCGCGAAAGGCGAGATTATAAAGCACTGACCGGGCTTGTCATTGTTCGGGCGGCGCGCGGTCGGGTCGCTGCCATAAGGCGTGCAGATTTTGTCCGAGCAATTGCAGCGTACCGAGGTAGACGACGGCTGCGATACCGATCGACAGCGCCAGGCGGGTCAAGCGCTCGGCGCTGCCGCTTTCCACCCAGGTGGCGGCGTCGTTGACGCCGAACCAGAGCAGGGCGGCCATAAGGATGCTGGCGACGGAAACGCGCAAAAGCACCGGCCGCCAGCCCGCACGCGGTGCATAGACCTCGGCGGCACGCAATGCGCGGTACAGAAGCCAGGCGTTGAGCCAGGCGGAGCTGGCCGTCGCCAACGCAAGGCCGGCATGCGGCCCCGGGATGTCGAAATAGAGCATGGGCAGCACAAAAGCGAGGTTCAAACCCATGTTGGCGATCATGGCGATGATTGCGATCCGGACCGGCGTACGCGTGTCCTGGCGCGCATAGAAGGCCGGTGCCAGCACCTTGATCAGGATGAAGGCCGGGAGGCCTACGGCCAGCGCCATCAGGCTCAGTGCGGCCATGCGCGCGTCGTTGACGCCGAACTGGTCGTACTGGAACAGCGCGATCATGATCGGCCCGGACAACAGAAACAGGCCCAGCGCCGCCGGGATGCTCAGCAAGACCACCCAACGCAGTCCGCGATCGAGGATGTCCTGGAATCGCCCGGGATCGGCATTGGCGTGGGTGCGGGAGAGGCTTGGCAGGATCACGGTGGACAAGGCGATGCCGAACACCCCGAGCGGGAATTCGACCATGCGATCCGAGTAATACAACCAGCTCACGCTGCCGGTGACCAGGAAGGACGCGATGATGGTATCCAGCAGCAAATTGATTTGCGCCACCGACGAGCCGAGGATGGCCGGGCCCATGAGTTTAAGGATCCGTTGCACGCCTTCGTGACGCCAGCCCCAACGCGGCCAGGTCAGCAGATTCAGGCGCCGCAGGGTGGGAAACATGATCAGCAGCTGCGCCACGCCGCCGATTGCGACTGCCCAGGCCAGCGCCATCACCGGGACCTCGAAGTGCGGCGCGGCCCACCAGGCCGCAGCGATCATCACCAGATTCAATAGAACCGGCGCGAACGCCGGCAGCGCGAAACGCTCGTAGGTGTTGAAGATCCCGCTGGCGAGGGCCACCAACGAGATGAAGAAGATGTACGAGAAGGTCACCCGCAGCATCTGCGCGGTGAGATCGAACTTCTCCGGTTCGTCGAGGAAGCCCGGTGCAAACAGGCTGACCACCAGGGGGCTGGCCAGGATGCCGACGACGCTGACCAACAGCAGAATCCCCGCCAGCGTACCGGCCACCCGCCGCGTGAGTTCGCGGACGTCCGCATGGTCGCGGCGGGCGCGGTACTCGCCGATCACCGGCACAAAGGCCAGCGAGAAGGCCCCTTCGGCAAACAGCCGGCGCAGGAAGTTGGGGATCTTGAAGGCGACGAAGAAGGCGTCCATGTCGCCGCCCGCTCCGAAGACCCGCGCCAGGATCAGATCGCGCGCGAAGCCCAGAATCCGCGACAACAGGGTCATGGCGCTGACCACTGCGGTATCCCGGATTATCCCTCGACGCATAACAGCCCCACAGCGTGACGTTAGTATTTTAAGGAAACTCTGATCAATCCCAGTTTCGTCATTCCCGCGAAAGCGGGAATCCAGAAATTCAAAGGCATGGATTCCGGCCTGCGCCGGAATGACGGATTGTTCAGAGCTTCCTTAATTTATTAAGGATTTAGTGCGCGGCCCAGACTGCTGCAGCGGGCCGGCGGCCGGCCCTTCGCGCCGTTCCCGACATTGACAACAGACACAAAAGTCCGGATAGTACGCCTCCTTCCGGTTCTACGCATTAGTAAGGAGTCAGTACCTTGGCCAACACCGCACAAGCGAAGAAGCGCGCCCGTCAGGCGGAGAAACACCGCGCGCAGAACGCCAGCCAGCGCTCGGAGCTACGCACCGAGATCAAGAAGACAGTCAAGGTCCTGGCCACCGGCGACGCCGAAGCGGCACGCGCCACCTACAACGCGGCAGTGCCCGTCATCGACGCCATGGCGCGCAAAGGCCACATCCACAAGAACAAGGCCGCCCGTCACAAGAGCCGCCTGAACGCGCGACTCAAGGCGCTGTCCGCCGCCAGCTGAAATCTTGCGGATATTCGCCAAAGAAAAAACCGGCCACTGGCCGGTTTTTCTTTGCGCGGTTGAGGGTGATCACTTTAACCGCAAAGGACGCGAAGGCGCGCGAAGAAAAAGACAAATGGCCACGGAAAACACGGGAATGAACAATGCCGGTTGGGGCTGGCCCGTAGGCCGGGTTCAGCGGCGCAGCCGCGTGCCCGGCATCGCTGCGCCGGGCGCGGCGCTACGCGCCTGAATCCGGCCTACGCTGAGTGCCTTTATCATGCATATCGTCCGTGCCTTCCATGGCGAAGACGTTTTCGTTTTTCCTTTGCGCGCCTTCGCATCCTTTGCGGTAACAATCGCCTTTCGCCGCTCACACCACTACCAGATTGTCGCGATGGATCAGTTCCGGGTCGTCGACGTAGCCCAGGATGGCTTCGATGCGGTCGCTGGGTTGACCGATGATGCGCACGGCCTCCTCGGCGCTGTAGTTGACCAGACCGCGCGCGACCTCGGCGCCGTCCGGGCCCTGGCAGACGACGAGTTCCCCACGCTTGAAGCCGCCGTTCACGGCCGTCACACCGACCGGCAGCAGGCTGCGGCCCGATTGGCGCAGAACGGCGACGGCCCCCGCGTCCAGGTGCAACGCTCCGCGCGCCGTCATCTGCCCGGCGAGCCACTGTTTGCGCGCGGCGATCGGTCCCTGGCGCGGCGTCAATAGAGTCCCGACCCGCTCCCCCGCGCTGAGTCGCCGCAGGACATCCGGCTCGCGGCCGGAGACGATCAGAGTGCTTGCGCCGGAGCGGGCGGCCCGCCGCGCCGCGCGCACCTTGGTGATCATACCGCCGCGTCCCAGGGCGCCGCCGCCACCGGCGACGCGCTCGAGGTCGGGATCCTCGGCGGCGATCTCGTGCAACAGATTCGCGGCCGGGTTGTGCCGCGGATCGGCGTCGTAGACGCCGCGTTGATCGGTCAGTATGACCAGCAGATCGGCCTCGACCAGATTGGCGACCAATGCCGCGAGGGTATCGTTGTCGCCGAACTTGATCTCTTCGGTCGCGACGGTGTCGTTCTCGTTCACCACCGGCACGACATTGAGCTTGAGCAGCGTCCGCAGGGTGCTGCGCGCATTGAGATAGCGGCGCCGGTCGGCGAGGTCGTCGTGCGTCAGCAGGACCTGCGCGGTATGCAGGCCATGTTGCAGAAAGCGCGATTCGTAGGCCTGGACCAGGCCCATCTGGCCGACGGCCGCCGCGGCCTGCAACTCATGCAGGGCATGCGGGCGCTTTTTCCAACCGAGGCGGCACATACCTTCGGCGACGGCGCCGGACGACACCAGGACCAGCTCGCGGCCCTGCTGCTTGAGCCCTACCATCTGTTCCACCCAGGCGGCGATGGCCGTCTGATCGAGGCCCTGACCGTCGTTGGTCAGCAGTGCGCTGCCGATCTTGACGACCCAACGCCGACTCCGCCCGAGCTTTTCTCTGGTGTTCATGGCGCGCTACGTTAATCCATGGCCGGCGGGTCTGTCATGGGATTTTCGGACATGAGATCTTCGGGCAGTGTGTCCCCGGACGCGGCATCTGCCGGCGTCGATGCAGCGGCCGCCTGCGCCTCGATGTGGTCCATGATGCGGTAGATCAACTCCTGCGTGCCCACCCCGCTCAAGGCGCTGATGCGGAACACCGGCCCCTGCCACTGCAAGCCATCGATGACTTCCTGACAGCGCGCATCGCGTTCGTCCTCGGGCAGTTGATCGATCTTGTTCAGCACCAGCCAGCGCTCTTTGGTCACCAGCTCGGTGCTGTACTTTTCCAACTCTGCGACGATCTTGCGCGCGTCGTCGATCGGGTCGCCGCTGCCGCCATAGGGCGACACATCGAGCAGGTGCAACAGCAGTCGGGTGCGGGTCAGATGCTTCAGGAACTGGATGCCGAGACCGGCGCCTTCCGCCGCACCTTCGATGAGCCCCGGGATATCGGCCATCACGAAGGATTTGTGCGCCGCGACGCGCACCACGCCGAGATTGGGGTACAGGGTCGTGAAGGGGTAATCGGCCACTTTGGGACGCGCGGCCGACACGGTGCGGATCAGCGTCGACTTGCCCGCGTTCGGCATACCCAGCAGACCGACGTCCGCGAGCAGTTTGAGCTCGAGACGCAGTTGGCGCTGTTCGCCGGGGGTGCCGGGGGTCGACTGCCGCGGCGCGCGGTTGGTGGAACTCTTGAAGCGCGCGTTGCCGATGCCGTGCCAACCGCCTTGGGCGACCCGCACGCGCTGGCCGTGCGCGACCATGTCGGCGATCAGCTCATCGGTCTCGTTGTCGAACACCATGGTGCCGACCGGCACGCGCGCCACGCGGTCGCCGCCTTTGGCACCGGTGCAGTTATTGCCGCGGCCGTTTTCGCCTCGTTGCGCCTGATAGCGGCGCTCGTACCGGAAGTCGATCAGGGTGTTGATACCCTCGTCGGCGACCAGAAACACGCTGCCGCCATCGCCACCGTCACCACCGTCCGGACCACCGAAGGGGATGAATTTCTCGCGGCGAAAACCGACGCAACCGTTGCCCCCGTCACCGGCAATCACTTCGATCGTGGCTTCGTCGACGAATTTCATATGTCAGATTCAAGATTCAAGATTCAAGATGCAAGATGCAAGATGCAAGATGCAAGATGCAAGAGGCAAGAGGCAAGAGGCAAGAGGCAAAAGGCAAAAGGCAAAAGGCAAACGGCAAAAGGCAAAAGGCAAAAGGCAAAAAAGACTGCACGAGGTACCGTTACTTGTATCTTGGCTCTTGCATCTTGCTTCTCGTCTGCATCTTGCCTCTCATCAAATAAAAAGCCCCGTACGCGACGGGGCCAGGTGGTCCTGCGAAGGCGTCGCGCCTATTCGGCGGCGATGACTTCCACGAACTTGCGGTTTCTTGCGCCGCGGGTAACGAAACGCACCTTACCATCCGCCGTCGCGAACAGGGTATGGTCGCGTCCCAGCCCGACGTTCAGGCCGGGATGGAAATGCGTACCGCGCTGACGCACGATGATATTGCCGGAATTCACCTGCTCGCCACCGTAGCGCTTGACGCCCAGTCGCTTGGATTCTGAATCGCGGCCGTTGCGGGTACTGCCGCCTGCCTTTTTATGTGCCATTGCTAGCTGCCTCTATTTCGATGCTTAAGCGGAAACGCCGGTGATCTGCACTTCGGTGTAGTACTGGCGATGTCCCTGGTGCTTCATGTGGTGCTTGCGCCGGCGGAACTTGATGATGTGCACCTTCTTGTGACGCCCGTGCGACTTCACCGTGGCGCTGACCTTGCCGCCGTCCAGGTAGGGTGCGCCGAGCTTGATGTCATCGCCATCCGCGACCATCAGCACGCGATCGAACTCCACGGCATCACCCTCGGCGACTTCGAGCTTTTCGATCTTGAGGGTCTCGCCGGGGGTGACCCGGTACTGTTTACCGCCGGTGACAATGACTGCGTACATCGCGAAGTTCTCCGAAAAAACCTTGCCGCATCGGCCAGACGCACTGCGCCAGGGCTCTGAAAGGGCGCCAATTCTATAGGCGCCCCTGCCCCAGGTCAAACCCGATTTACTTGGTAAGCGAAGAAGCCTGAGGTTACACTAGGCAGCCCGCCGCTCAGTAGCCCGGGTTCCGTTCGGGTCGCTTGGTGGCTGCCCGGTCAAGGACGGTCAGGACGCTCCCAGTCGATGCAAGAACCACTTCGCAAAAACAACAACTTCATGGCCATGGACCAGGTGCGCGGGCTGACCGCGGACGACCTTGGGGCGGTCGATCAGCTGATCCAGGAGCGCCT
>JBAYTM010000126.1:0-6539 GCA_041675685.1 Thiohalobacteraceae bacterium | reverse complement strand
CTTCGGCATCCATCACGCCGTCGCCATCTTTCTCATTCATCAGTTCTTTGTCGGCCGGAACCAAGGCCGCGGTCAGGCGCTCTACAGCAGCCTGAGTTTCGGTGCCGGCGGCGCGGTCGGTGCGTTGGCCGCCGGCTACCTGTGGACCGGCATCGGCGCCGAATGGACCTTTGTCGCGGCGGCGGCGATCAGCGGCCTGGCCTGGCTGGTGGCCTACCGGCGAGTGACCTGATGCAGCGATACGTCGCCGTCGACTTTTGGGGATCGACGGCATGCGCGGAAGTCAGCCGGTCTGCAGCAATTCCATCATCGCCCGGGCCGCATTCGACAGCGTCCGTCCACGATGGCGAACGATGCCCAGGCTGCGTCGCAACTGCAGTCGGCTGACCGGCAATCGGTGCAGTTGCCTATCCAGCATCGTCTCCGGCAGTACGCTCCAGCCGAGGCCGACCGAGACCAGCATCTTGATGGTCTCCAGGTAGTTCGTCGACAGCGCGCTGTTCAGCGTCAGCCCCGATTCCTCGAATGCCTGTTCGGCGATCTGGCGGGTATAGGTGGAGGTCGCCGGGAGGATGGCGGGGAATTCGGCCAGGTCTGCGACCGCTATACGCCGGCGCCGCGCCAGCGGGTGGTCCGGCGCACAAACGATCGCGAGCGGATCGTCCCAGACGCCGAGGCGTTCCAGGTTCGGTCGGTCCTCGGGCGGCAATGTCACCACGGCGAGTTCGAAGTCGCCGGTTTCGACTGCGCGACAGGCGGCCTCGGAATCCATGAAGTGGAGGTCCAGCGTGACCTCGGGGTAACGCTGCACGAAGGCGCGCAGCGCGGAAGGCAGTCGGTGCAGACCGATGTGGTGGCTGGTCGCCAAGCGCAACGGCCCGGCAATCTGCCCGTGCAGGTTGGCCAGGGCACGACGTCCGTCCTCGAGTTCGGCGAGGACGCGGCGGGCGCGCGGCAACAGTGTCTGGCCGGCCTCGGTGAGCCGCACGGCGCGGCCGATGCGATCGAACAGGCGGGCGCCAAAGGCGCTTTCCAGCGCCGCGATCCGTTTGCTGACCGCCGGCTGGGTCAGATGCAAGCGCTCGGCGGCGACCGAAAAGGATTCGGCCTCGGCCACGCCGATGAAGGCGCGCAGATTGGCGATGTCCATTATCCATGGCTCCAGAACTATTCCTGATTTGCATGTATAACATAAAAAATATGCATTTGAGTTATGGGAGCGCGCGGCCTAGTATCGTCCGCCAGTGCAGGAGACAGCAATGGCCGGAAAAACCTTATATGACAAGCTCTGGGATGCGCACCTCGTGCATACCGATGCCGATGGCACTGCGTTGCTGTATATCGATCGGCATCTCGTGCATGAAGTGACTTCGCCCCAGGCCTTCGAAGGACTGCGGCTGGCGGGTCGCAAGCCCTGGCGTTCCGCTTCGGTGCTCGCGGTTCCCGATCACAACGTCCCAACCACGCTGCGTAGTACGGGTGTCGCCGGTATCGCCGACGCCGTGTCGCGCGCGCAGGTCGAGGCGTTGGACCGGAACTGCATCGAATTCGGCATCACCGAATTCACCATGGACGACGTGCGTCAAGGAATAGTGCACGTGATCGGTCCGGAGCAGGGCGCGACCCTGCCAGGAATGACCGTCGTCTGTGGCGACTCGCACACCTCCACACACGGTGCCTTCGGCGCGCTGGCGTTCGGCATCGGGACGTCGGAGGTCGAGCACGTGCTGGCGACCCAGTGCCTGATCCAGAAAAAATCCAAGAACCTGCTGGTGCGGGTGGATGGCTCATTGCCGTCCGGCGTGACCGCGAAGGACTTGGTGCTGGCGATCATCGGCAGAATCGGTACCGCCGGAGGCACCGGCCACACCATCGAGTTCGCCGGAGAAGCGGTCCGCGGGCTGTCGATGGAAGGCCGCATGAGTCTGTGCAACATGGCCATCGAAGCGGGTGCGCGTGCCGGTCTCGTTGGCGTCGACGAAACCACCATCGAATACGTCCGAGGCCGCCCCTACGCGCCGCACGGCGACCATTGGGACTTGGCGGTGAGCGCCTGGGGCGATCTGCATTCGGACGCCGATGCCCGGTTCGACAAGACCGTCGTGCTGGATGCCTCGACACTGGTGCCGCAAGTGACCTGGGGGACATCGCCGGAGATGGTGGTGGGCATCGATGCGCGGGTGCCGGACCCCGCCGACGCGGCGGACCAGGTCAAGGCCGGCGGCATGCGCCGTGCGCTTCAATATATGGATCTGCAGCCCGGTATGGCGATCCAGGATATCCGGCTGGATAAAGTGTTCATTGGTTCCTGCACCAATTCCCGCATCGAAGACCTGCGCGCGGCGGCCGCCGTGATCGGGGGCGGTCGGGTGGCGGCGACCGTCAAACAGGCGCTGGTCGTACCGGGTTCCGGGCTGGTCAAGCAGCAGGCGGAGGCCGAAGGCCTCGACGAGATCTTCAAGGCCGCCGGCTTCGAATGGCGCGAGCCGGGTTGCTCCATGTGTCTGGCGATGAACGCCGACCGCCTCGAACCCGGTGAGCGCTGCGCCTCGACCTCGAACCGCAACTTCGAAGGTCGGCAAGGGCAGGGTGGACGCACGCACCTGGTCAGCCCCGCGATGGCCGCCGCGGCGGCCATCGCGGGACATTTCGTCGATGTGCGGGACGTATGAATCGAACCGCCAAGGCGCCAAGAACGCCAAGGTTAGTTATTGAAAAAGCACTACTGTTCTTACATTAAGAGTTCTTGGCGTCCTTGGCGGTTCATGATCTAGAGGTTGTAATGGAAAAGTTCACTAACTTGCAGGCGCTGGTCGTACCGCTGGATCGGCCTAACGTCGATACCGATGCGATCATTCCGAAACAGTTTCTGAAATCCATCCGGCGTTCCGGCTTTGGGCCGAATCTGTTCGACGAGTGGCGTTATCTCGACCACGGCGAGCCGGATCAGGACAACCGCGGGCGGCCGCTGAACCCGGACTTTGCGCTCAATCAATCGCGCTACAAGGACGCCCGCATCCTGCTCGGACGGGAGAACTTCGGCTGCGGGTCGTCACGTGAGCACGCGGTGTGGGCACTGGAGGATTACGGCTTCCGTGTCGTCATCGCGCCCAGCTTCGCCGATATCTTTTTCAACAACTGTTTCAAAAATGGTGTGCTGCCGATCGTGCTGGACGCGGCCAGGATTGACGCCCTGTTTCAGGCCGTCGAGGCGACGCCCGGATACCAGCTGTGCATCGACCTGCGCGCGCAGACTGTCACCACGCCGGACGGCGAAGCACTCGGCTTCGAGGTCGATCCCTTCCGCAAGCATTGTCTGCTGGAAGGCCTGGACGACATCGGCTTGACACTGCAACGGGCGGATGCGATCCGCGCCTATGAGCAACGCCGCCGCAGCGAGGCGCCGTGGCTGTTTGGCTGATTGGTTACCGACCGAAACTTTTACCGCAAAGGACGCGAAAGGGCGCAAAGGAAAACAAAAGGCATTCGGCCAGCGAAGGGAACGGACGATTTTGATGTCGTGAGGCAGGGCGCCGTTGTCGATCTCGTAAATGGAGCTGGCGTCGCTTGGCATCCGCCAACACCCAGCACCGATAATGTCGGTGTTTTCCGTGGCAACGATGTTTTCCTTTGCGCCCTTTTCGGTGAATGGTTCTTTCCAGGATGACAAGCATGACGAAAAAAATACTGGTACTCCCCGGCGACGGCATCGGGCCCGAGATCGTCGCCGAGGCGACGAAGCTGATCGCGTTCCTGCGCAGCGACCACGGGCTCGATGTCGAGCTCGAGCAGGGCCTGGTGGGCGGCGCGTCCTACGACGCGCACGGTGAGCCCCTCACTGAGGCAACTTTGGCGCAGGCAAAGGCGGCGGACGCCGTACTGCTGGGCGCCGTCGGCGGCCACAAATGGGAATCTCTGCCGATCGCGGTACGCCCCGAAAAGGGTCTGTTGGGGCTGCGGGCCGGCATGGGGCTGTTCGCCAATCTGCGTCCTGCGATTCTCTATCCACAGCTGGCCGACGCCTCTTCCCTCAAACCGGACGTGGTCGCCGGTTTGGACATCATGATCGTGCGCGAGCTCACCGGCGGCATGTACTTCGGCCAGCCGCGCGGCGTGCGTCAACTTGATAGCGGTGAGCGCCAGGGATTCAACACTTTGACCTATACGGAGTCGGAGATCCGGCGCATCGGGCGGGTCGCGTTCGATATCGCCGGCAAGCGTGGCGGCCGCGTCTGTTCGATCGACAAGGCCAACGTACTGGAGTGTACCGAGCTGTGGCGGGAGGTCATGATCGACTTGGCCAAAGAATACCCGGACATCCAGCTTTCCCACATGTACGTCGACAATGCCGCGATGCAGCTCGTGCGCGCGCCCAAACAGTTCGACGTGCTGGTGACCGAGAACATGTTCGGGGATATCCTCTCCGACGAAGCGGCCATGCTGACCGGTTCCATCGGCATGCTGCCTTCCGCCTCGCTCAATGAAAAAGGTCAGGGCATGTACGAACCGATTCACGGTTCTGCGCCGGATATCGCCGGTCAGGACGTGGCCAACCCCTTGGCGACCATCCTCTCGGTCGCCATGCTCCTACGCTACAGTCTCGATCGCGCCGACCTGGCCGGACGCATCGAGGCCGCGGTCGGCCAGGTCCTGGATCAGGGATTGCGCACGGCGGATATCATGTCGCCCGGCAAGCGGCAGGTGGGAACGGCGGCAATGGGCGACGCAGTGCTCGCGGCGCTGGGTGAGCCATCGACGCCGTAAGGGGTAAAAAGCTTTTACCGCAATGGACGCAAAGGCGCGCATGCCAACCCACACGGGGTTTGACGAATGGAAGGCTTTCGCGTCCTTCACGTTAAAATTGAAATGTTTCAACTCGAGGTCTGAACGGACATGAGCAAGAAGTTCGATGTGGCGGTTGTGGGCGCGACGGGCGCGGTCGGTGAGACGATGCTGGAGATCCTGGCAGAGCGGAAATTCCCGGTCGGCGAGGTCTATGCGGTCGCCAGCAGCCGTTCGGCGGGCAACCGGGTCAAGTTCGGGGACCGCATGCTGGTCGTGCACGATCTTGCGAGCTTCGACTTCGCCAAGGTTCAGATCGGGCTTTTTTCGCCTGGCGCGTCCGTGTCGGCGGAGTATGCGCCCAAGGCAGCGGCGGCCGGCTGCGTGGTCATCGACAACACCTCACAATTCCGCTATGACGACGACGTTCCTCTGGTCGTGCCGGAGGTGAACCCGCACGCCGTTGCGCAGTACAAAAAGCGGGGCATTATCGCCAACCCCAATTGCTCGACCATACAAATGTTGGTCGCGCTCAAACCGATCTACGACGCGGTAGGGATTACCCGCATCAATGTGGCGACCTACCAGGCCGTCTCGGGTACCGGCAAAGAGGCGATCGAGGAGTTGGCGAGCCAGACCGCGAATCTGCTCAACGCCAAACCCACCGAGCCGAAGGTCTATCCGCGACAGATCGCCTTCAACGTACTGCCGCAGATCGATGTCTTCATGGATAACGGGTATACCAAGGAAGAGATGAAGATGGTCTGGGAGACCCGCAAGATCATGGGCGACGAGAGCATCCAGGTGAACCCGACCGCCGTGCGCGTTCCGGTGTTCTACGGCCACTCGGAGGCGGTGCACATCGAGACCCGTGACAAGATCACGGCAGAGCAGGCACGCGAATTGCTTCGGAATGCGACAGGCGTAGTCGTGTTGGACGAGCACAAGGACGGTGCCTATCCGACCGCGGTGACGGAAGGCGCGAACCACGACCCGGTTTACGTCGGTCGTATCCGCGAAGACATCTCCCACCCGCGCGGTTTAGATTTATGGGTGGTCGCCGATAATGTGCGCAAGGGCGCGGCCTTGAACAGCATTCAGATCGCCGAACTCTTGGTGAAAGAACATTTATAGACCGGGATAGTTCACCCGGCCGGCGGCAGAAACAGGGAACGCGGCAGCGAGCGTCGAGGCGACGCCCCGCGACGCTTCGGGAATGGGACAGGCTGCGCAATTTTCCTGCCTGCCACTAAAGAAAGCACTACGAAGAACGATTACTTGCGGTACACACCTCACCCACGTTCGGCATAAGGGCACGGCGCGTGTTACAGCGCGCTGCTGGCCCAAGAGGAAGCATTATGGTTAGGAAAACGGCCTTGGTGACAGCCATGCTGGGAGCGTTCGCGAGTCAGGCCTTCGCCATGGGACTCGGCGATATCCGCCTCGCCTCAGTACTCAATCAACCCCTGCATGCGGAAATCGAACTGCTGTCGCCGACCGCCACGGACCTCGCGGAACTGCGTGTTGCCCTGGCGTCGAACGAGGCTTACAACCGGGCTGGCGTGGAACGGGCCTACTTCCATACCAAACTCCGCTTCGAGGTCCTGACGCGACCGGACGGCACTGCGGCGATCAAAGTCACCAGCCGCGAACCGGTGCGCGAACCCTATCTGGACTTCCTGCTCGAGGCCACTTGGGGCTCGGGCCAGGTCTTGCGCGAATACACGGTGCTGGTCGATCCGCCGGCGATGATGCCG
>JBAYTM010000125.1:0-6556 GCA_041675685.1 Thiohalobacteraceae bacterium | reverse complement strand
TCGTGCACGCCGGCGCCGTCGGCGTCGGTCATGTCGCCATCCAACTCGCCAAGCTTGCCGGCGCGCGCGTCTGCACCACGGCGAGCGCCGCCCGCGCTGAATTCCTGCTCGGACTGGGTGCTGAACGGGTCATCGATTACAAAGGGGAGGATTTCGTCGCCGCCGTCAATGACTGGACGGAAGGCCGCGGTGTCGATCTGGTGCTCGATTGCGTCGGCGGCGAGACCTTCCGCCGCAGCCTCGAGGCCACCGCGCACTTTGGGGATGTCGTCACGCTGCTGGACCCCGGCGCCGATGTCGTGTGGAAGGAGGCGCGCAACCGCAACCTGCGCATCGGCTTCGAACTGATGCTGACGCCGATGCTCTACGACCTACCCGAGGCGCGCGCGCATCAGGGTGAGATCCTCGATCGCTGCGCCGCGTTCATCAATGCGGGCCAGTTGCAGCTGCATGTCAGCGAAGTCTTTCCGCTCGCAGCCGCGGCGGAGGCACATACGCGCATCGAGCAGGGTCACGTGCAGGGGAAGCTGGTGTTGGATCCCTGGGCCTGAGTGTTGAGCGTTGAACAACTGAGATACTTTAACCGCGAAGGACGCGAAGGCGCGCGAAGGAAAACGATCAAGAATTCTTGACGTCACCATCGGCGTACGAACCCAGAAGCAGGCCGGATCGAACAGCGCGAGCGGTTGGGCTTCGCGGTCGCGCAACTCTAATTAGCGTGCTCAAGAGGCAAAAAGCGGCTTTTACATTCATAGGGTTTCCTTCGCGCGCCTTCGCGTCCTTCGCGGTTAAAATTTATTTTCCCTTCAAGGCGTCGCCGGCGGTTCCAGCACTGTCCGGGCCGCCTGCGACATACTGCCGGTTTCGCCGATCCAGCTGGCCGGGAGCCGCGGGAACGCGCTGATGATGGAGACGATCAATGCGGCGGCGTAGGGCACGGACTGCAGCAGCAACATCACCGCCCACATCAGCAGGTCGAGCGTTTCGGTGCCGAAGTAATGGATGATGCCGCCGGCGGCGAGCCAGAGCGCGATCAGCATCAGCGTTTCCTCGCGTGCCGCATTGATGGCCTTCAGAAAGGCCTGTTTGTGCGCCTGCTTGGGCGTGCGGAAAAAGGGCTTGCTCCGGACGAAGAAGCCCGTGAGCATGGCCAGGCCGATGGTGTGCGTCAGCGCCAGACCGGCCAGCGCGGCGGAGATCGTCTGTACGGTATTCGCGCCGACGCGGGTCTGATACAGATATACCAGCTTGCCGAGTTTGAACACGAACAAGGCCAGCGGCAGGATCGAGAATACCAGCAGGGGCGGATCGATCTTGGTGGGCGCCGCCAGCATGGCGATCGACCAGCCCAGCGCCGCCATGTTGAACAAAAGGTTGATGCCGTCGGCGAGCCAGGGCAGCCAGCCGGCCACGAAGTGATAACGCTGACCGGCGCTCAGCTTGCCGTTGCCGCGGCGCAGCAGATTGCCGGCATGGCGGCGCAGGATCTGCACCGAGCCGAACGCCCAGCGGTAGCGTTGCTTCTTGAAGTCGACGAAGGTGTCCGGCATCAGGCCGCGACCATAGCTCTTCGGGATATAGGTCGCTTCGAGGCCCTGTTCGAAGATCCGAAGGCCGAGTTCCGCGTCTTCTGTGATGCACCATTCCGCCCAGCCGTTCACCTGTTCCAGTGCCGAGCGGCGCACCATGGTCATGGTGCCGTGCTGAATGATCGCGTTGCGTTCGTTGCGCGTGACCATACCGATATAAAAGAAGCCGCGGTACTCGGCGTAGCACATCGCCTTGAAGGCGTTTTCGCGCGCATCGCGGTAATCCTGCGGGGCCTGAACGATGCCGATGCGTTCATTGGCGAACTGCGGTGTCAGGTCGCGCAACCAGCGCGGATGCACCAGATAGTCGCTGTCGATAACGGCGACGATCTCGGCGGCCGGATCGGTCTGCGCGAGCGCGAAGTTGAGCGCACCGGCCTTGAAGCCGGCCAGCGGGTCTTCGTGGAAGAAGCGGAAACGCGGACCCAGCGTCTCGCAATGCGCCTGCACCGGTTGCCAGACCGCCGGGTCCTTGGTGTTGTTGTCGACGACGATGACTTCGAAATTCGGATAGTCGAGCGCGGCCAGTGCGTCGAGCGTCTCGATCAGCATCTCCGGTGGTTCGTTGTAGGCCGGCACATGCACCGAAACGCGCGGCAGCTCTTCGTCGGGCACCTGCGTCGGCTTGAACAGACGCCGATGTTCGCGGATCCACAGTGCCTCGGCCCATTCGTGCGCCTCGGCCAGCAACACGACGATGACGCCGATCATACCGAGCATCAGCAGCACGCCGACGATCACGCTGGTAAGGGTCATGTACTGATTCAAATAGTCGTAGATGATCCAGACCGCCGCGGTCGCCGCGCCATAGGCGACCAGCGCCAGGAAGCTGCGGCCGCGCGCGTGCAGGCGTTTGCTGTCGATCAGCAGCAACATGAAGACGATGACGGCGAAGCCGACCGAGGCGCCGGCCAGTATCGGCCAGTTGGGGATCTCGACGATGGGCTCGGTGAAGGTGAACTTGGGCTGACGCGTGACGTCGTACACGCCCCAATAGGCACCGACGTCGCCCTCGACCTCGCGCTTCCAGGTCTGGTCGAATGCCTCCATGATGTAATAGACGTACTTTTCCTCTGCGGCGCGTTCCAGGAAGCGGCGCAGAAAGATCGCCTCGTTGGCCTCGGATGCCACTGCGGCCTGCCGGGTACGGCCGTTGCTCGGCCAGCCGACTTCGCCGATCACGATCTGCTTGTGCGGGTAGAGTTCTTTCAGCTCGTTGACGTTGTTGACGACGAAATTGACGGCTTCCTCGACCGGAATGCCTTCCCAATAAGGCAACAGATGCACCGTGATGTAGTCGACGTGCTCGACCAGCTCCGGGTGTCTTTTCCAGATGTAGGGCGGCTCGGCGGTACTCACCGGCTGATCGATCATGGCGCGTGCCCGGTCGAGATAGTCGATCAGCTCCGCGATCGGGATATCGCCGCGCAGCAGCACCTCGTTGCCGACGATGACGCGCACCACATTGCGCGAGCGCGCGGCGATATGCGCGACGCGTTCCAGCTCGCCGGCACTCTTCTCCGGAAAGTTGTCGATCCAGGCGCCGAGCGCGATGTTGATATTGTGTTTCGCGGCCAGGGCGGGTACTTCGGCCAGCGTGTTCTCGACGGTGTAGGTGCGGATCGCATGCGTCTTGCCCGACAGCAGCGCGAGATCGCTCTCGATGTCTTCCGTGCTGGGAAACTTCTGCCAGACCGGCGCCTGATCGGCCTGGAACGGCGAGAATGCGAAACCCTGGATGCGCTCGGGCCAGGCGGGTTCCGGGGTCGGTCGGTTGTACAACGCCCAGCCCATAATGGTCAGCGCGGCAATGGCGACGGCGATCAGAAAGCTGGATTTGTGCATGGGCCTACAGTTATGGATGCCCGCATGCCGCATGCGACAAGGGCCTGCCAAGTTCCGTCAGGGGTGGCGTCTCGAGGTCGGCGGGCGCAGGGGGGCCCGTCCGGGTGCACAGTATACGGAGGATTCGGGAATCGGCAATCGGTGGCCGCGTTCGATCGGGCCTTTGTCTGCCGATCCTGCACGGAGAGGCGGGCGCGGGACCTTTGGCTGGGGCGCCGGGTCCGACCTCTGACCTGCGTCGCCCCGGCTAGCGTCGAAACGAAGGTGTAATGGGAGGGGGAAGGCCGTCCCGCCGCGCTCACCAGGCCAAGGGGTCGACCCGGTAATAGTCGCGCAGCCGGTCATAAAGCGCCGGGTACTCCACCACCAGTTCCCGGGGCAGCTCGAAAAAGGCCTCCGTCAACACGGCGAAAAATTCGGCCGGGTGAGTCGCCGCGTAGGGGTCCAGCCAGGTGTCCTCACCGGCATCGACGCGCGTGCAGTGATCCTCGTACGCGGCGCTGAAGTCGGTCGACCAGGCATTGCGCAGAGCGACGCTGTCCAATGCGGGCATGCCGTTCATGGCACCCGATTCGAGGTCCAACTGATGCGCGAACTCGTGTAGCACGACGTTATAACCGTCGTCGCTGTTCATACCGCCGTGCAGGCTGTCGTCCCAGGACAGCACCAGTTGCCCCTGTTCCCAGGACTCTCCGCTCAACACTTGGCGCTCGCTGTGCTGGAGCCCGGCCGCGTCCCAGGTCTGCCGGTCGACCAGGAACCGCGCCGGATGCAGTACGATGCTGTAGAGTTCCGGGAAATATCCGACCGGCCGGTTGAGCAGCAACAGTGCAGCTTGCGCCGCGACGATCAATCGCATCGACTCGGTCACCCGGAAGCCCGCTGCGCCGTGAAAATCCTTTTCGGTCAGCAGCACTTGAATGTGTCCGTGCAGCTGAGTACGCAACGGCTCGGGCAGGCGGTTATAGAGTGGCACCTGCGCGCGCAGAATGTCGACCCAATGCGCGGGAAACAGGCGACGACGCACGGCCTCACGCCGACGGTCGCGCAGACGCCGCCGCAACAGCGGTAGCGTCAGCAGGAAAATCACAATGCCGAGGATAATGAGGACGGGTAGCATGACCGGCATGATACCGAATGCAGACTGACCGCACCCCATGATCCCGCTGCGCGACGACAATCCAGTACAGATCACGCCGGTACTGACCATCGGCCTGATCGCCGCCTGCGTGCTGGTGTTTCTCTGGCAGCTGTCGCTGGGTGCGCAGCTGGAGCGGATGATCTATGCCCTCGGTGTCATCCCCGCCGTGCTGCTTGGTCACATGCAGCTGCCCGAGCAGATCGAAGTGGTCGCACCGACGACCACGCTGTTCACCTCGATGTTCATGCACGGCAGCTGGATGCACCTGATTGGCAACATGCTGTACCTGTGGATCTTCGGCAATAACATCGAAGAGGCCATGGGGCGTGTCCGTTTCATCGTCTTCTATCTGCTCTGCGGTATCGCCGCCGCACTCGCACAGGCGCTGCCGGACCCGCAGTCGCAAGTGCCGATGATCGGCGCCAGCGGCGCCATCTCCGGCGTGCTCGGCGCCTATCTTCTCCTGTGGCCGCACGCGCGCGTGCTGGTCGCCATCCCGTTCGGATTCTATCTGCATACGGTTCGCCTGAAGGCCGGCTGGGTACTTGGATTCTGGTTCGTCCTTCAGCTGATCAGTTCCGTCGGCAGCGTCGGTCAGCAGGGCGGCGTGGCCTTCGGCGCGCACATCGGCGGGTTCGTCGCGGGGATGCTGCTGGTGCCCTTGTTCAAACAGCGCACGGTGCGGATGTTCAATCCGGGGCATTAGGGAACTGATTGCCGGTGTTCGGATAGGCTGCATAAACGGACAGAGGGGACTGCGGTCTCGTCGTATGTTTCGGGTTCGACGATAATAAGAATGGAAGTCAACGGATTGAGTGCCGATCTCCCCGTCATCGTCCTGCTGGCGGTCTTCCTGCTGATCGCGCTGCGCGGCATCGGCCGGTTTCGCATTGCGATCTGGCAGGCGATGGTCGGCGGGGCGTTGGTGGTCTTGCTGAGCGGCGACATCACGCCGCGTGCTGCATTGGCGGCGATCGATTGGGACGTGATGCTGTTCCTGTTCGGCATGTTCGTTGTCGGCCAGGCAGCAGTCGCGAGTGGAGAGTTGTATCGCGTTGCCTTCCTGCTGTTCAGTCGGGCGCGTTCCACCGATGCGCTGGTATTGACGCTGCTGTTCGCGGCCGGGCTCATTTCTGCGCTGCTGATGAACGATACCCTGGCGATTGTCGGCACACCGCTGGTGCTGCGGTTGGCGCGGGAACACGGCATCGACGCGCGCCTGTTGCTGCTGGCGCTGGCCTTTGCCGTGACCACGGGCAGCGTCATGAGTCCGATCGGCAATCCGCAGAACCTGCTGATTGCGCTGCACGCCGAGTTTCCGAACCCCTTCGTGACCTTCCTTCAATACTTGGCGTTGCCGACGTTACTAAGTCTGCTATCGATCTATGTCCTGTTGCGATGGTTCTTTCCCGATCGGTTCCATGCCACGCCGTTGATACAGGCTCGGGTCGCGGTCAAGGATGCCGGATTGGCTCGGCTGGTACGCTTTTCGGTGCTGCTGGTGGTCGGGCTGATCGGCCTTCGCATCGCCCTGGTCGGTCATGCTCGAGCAGAGGAACTTCGCCTCAGTTACATCGCGCTTGCCGGGGCCTTGCCGCTGTTGCTGTTCAGTCCGCGCCGCGGCGATCTGTTGCGACGACTCGACTGGACCACGCTGGCATTCTTCGTCGGTATGTTCGTGCTCATGGCCGCGGTCTGGCAGACCGGGCTGTTTCAGGGGGCACTGGCGCGGGGGGCAGTCGACATCGCAGCGCCGGCGACCATCTTCGCGCTGGGCACGGGCCTGAGTCAGCTCGTCTCCAACGTACCCCTGGTGGCCTTGTATCTGCCCATGCTCGCGCATGCCGGTGCAGGGCTGGACAGCTACATGGCCCTGGCGGCGGCCAGTACCTTGGCGGGCAATCTATTGATACTGGGCGCGGCCAGCAACGTCATCATCGTCCAGAGCGCGGAGAAAGAGGGCGAAACGCTGACATTTGGT
>JBAYTM010000124.1:0-6588 GCA_041675685.1 Thiohalobacteraceae bacterium | reverse complement strand
GATGCATGCCGGCTCCCCAGTTGAACGAGTCGGGCCCCCACAATGGCGGAAAGGCGTATTTACCGTCGCTCGCTTTCTGCCCTTGTCCGTCTGCGCCGTGACATACCGCGCAATTGGTTTCGAACACTTGTGCGCCGCGTTCCGGGCTCGGCGCCTGTTGCGGCTTCGGCAGTTCGGGGTAACCGCGTCCGTCGATCTTGTCTTCTCCGATGCGGACACCCTGCGACATCCAGTGCGAATAGGCGACCAAGGCGTTCATGACCTCGCTGTCCGCGGGCGGTGCGGTGCCGTCCATGCTGTACATGAAGCAGCCCTGCAAGCGCGCCGGGTAGGTGTCCACCTTGCCGGTCTTTTTACGGAATGCCGGGTAGTTCGGATACGCGCCCCAGAGTGGCGATGAATTGGGATGGCGTCCGGCGTCCATATGGCAGTTGGCGCAACTCAAGCCGTTGCCGGCGAACTCTTTGGCATGGGTCGGTGTGTCGGTAAAGATCTGCTCGCCCATACGCACGAGTCGACCGAATTCGTTGTCCGGTATTTCGTTGGGCGGCGTAAAGTACGCCGGCGCTTTTCCGCCCGCTTCTGCGGCGGGTGTCGGCGGCGGTTCGCCGGCTGGTGTTCCAGAAAGAGGCGTGTCCGCGCTGGCTTGAGCCGCAGGTTGCGGCGGAACCTGATCGGAGGGTGCCCGTTGGCTTGCGGCCGGAGGCGCCGCCCGCGGCGGCTCTGCACGGTTCGTCGCGGAATCGTTATCGCCGCATCCAACGACGCCGAAGAGCACCGCCATGACGGCGATAGCCCCTAACCAATGCCGTTGCGTCATTCCGCTCTCCGTATCCGCGCCCGGGATTGGACGTTCGACCGTTCCGATTGCCGAATCCACTGTTCGCCACCTCATGGCTGCGACCCGGGGCTTTCGGCAGCCGATGTTCCAGACGTTTCCGCCGCCGCGCCCAACTGTGCGAAATAGGCCGCCACCGCTTGGGTCTCCTCTGCGCTCAGTTTGTCCGCCACTACCTTCATCAGACCGAGCGGATCGTTGCTGCGTTCTCCACGCTTCCAGGCCTCGATTTGCGACTGGATATAGCTGGCGTGCTGCCCGGCGAGCGCCGGAAATGCACTGCCGACGCCTTCCCCGTTCGGTCCATGGCATTGCACGCAGGCCGGCAGCTCGCGTCCTTGCCAGTCGCCCGATTGCGCCAGGCGCTCGCCGACGACGCGCACTTCGGGAGCCAGGTCGGACGACGCACCAGCCGGCGCTTGCTGCTTTTCGTAATACTCCGCCAGCGCCCTGCCCTCCTCTTCGGAAAGGGCCTTTGCGATCGGGGCCATTACCGGATTGTTCCTTGTGCCGTCCCTGTAGGACTGCAATTGGTCCATAAAGTGGTCGCTGTCCATCCCGGCCAGGCGTGGAAATCCGGCTTGCGCCTGCCCGGCGCCATCGGCCTGATGACAGGTGGCGCATGCTATGGCGCCGCGGTCGTTTCCTTGCGTCACCAGCGCTTCGACGTCGGTCTGTGCGGACAGCCCGGCAGTGAACAGGGCAAGTGCCGAACAGGTGATAGCGGAAAGCAAGCGGTGCATGGACAATCCTTTGTTGTATGAATCTGTAGTAATAAAGTCCGGCGATGACCCGAGACGGGCGCCGAAGCCCTCTAATCAATCCGTCATTGAGAAGCAAAGCACCTTATAGAGTTGCCCTTGGTAACGCGGCGTTCTCCACGCGGCCGGTTCCGCATTTATTAGTTTACACGCTTCGCTCGCGATGACGGTAACACGAAACCAGCCGGTGTTTCATTTGAAGTTTAGAACATATACCTGGAGCACTCATGGCGCGCCCGCGCCGCCGTCCGACGCACACAAAGCGGGCGGCCATGCGCGCCAGCGCGGGTACGGTCATACCTCGGCCTCCGGATGTGGCCGCATATCGCCCGGCTCCGCGCCTTGCACATTGGCCTCGAGGGCGCGCATCGCGAGGCGCAACGCGGACGCGACCGCGCGGCGATCGTTTGCCTCCGGCAAGCCCCCCTCGCTGCCACGGGCGATCATTTGGACATGTTCGCGTAACACGGCTTTGTCCGCCGGCCTGCGTATGCAGCGCGCGACGGCGGTGATGGTGTGCAGCAGCCGGATCGTCACGGTCGCGCTGGATCGGGCATAGGCACGAATGTCATTGAATGCGACGTCCACAATGGTGCGGAAGGTGGTTGCGGGCGCCACGACGCGCAAGGCGCCTTGGTCGTCCTGCCGATAGGGCGATGGGAACTCGCGTTGGGCGACACGGCACAATGCGGATCCCAGACGATCGAGGCAGCTGATCGCTGTAAAAGGGTCGTTCACGCCCGGAGACAGCGCACGAACCGCGATTTCGACGAGTTGCCGGACCGCGAACTCGATATCCTGTACGGGCGTACGCTGTTCGCCCAAGGCGAAAACTGCGTTGACGCGCGCCGTAAGCCCTTCGTCCAGCTTCCCACCCGGAGATATTTTCGCAAGCGGACTGCCGGCGACGACATAGTCGCCCGGACGGCACAGGACCTGGACGAGGATATCCTCGTCGACAGCCAAGTCCATCAAGGTGTCCGCATCGACGAGTTGCAGATAGCCGTCGCTGGCAGACTGAACCGATCGCCCGTCGCGATCAAGCCGCTCCAACGCGCCGGCGTCCGGCGCTGCACGTGGTCCGGCCGCCGGCGCGCCGATCTGTTCCGGGAACAGGCCGTCGATACCCTCCAGCAGCTCCGCACTTACTCGCGACACCACCTGATCCGCCTGAATGGAAACCGAGACATGGTGGATAAAATAGATCAGCACGCCCAGGCTCGCGACGGCGAACAGCAGACCGAGCGTTACCGACAGATGCGGGACGAAGACATCGCCCTCGGTAAAACGGAGGGTGCGCAAGACCAGCAGACAATAGAGGAACGTGGCAACAAAGGTGCCCAGGACCATTTGGTTCGTGGTGTCGCGCATGAAGTTGCGCAACAGGCGCGGACCAAATTGCGAAGAGGCCAGCGTCAGGGCGACCAGCGTCAGGGAGAACACGACACCGGCGACTGTGATCATGGAGCCGGCGATGGTCTCCAGTACGGAGCTCGCTCCCTCCGCCCCGCCGGCGTACACCCAGTCCACCGAGCTCAGCCAGCGGTCCTCCGCAGCCCGGTCGAGCTCCACCGTCGCAAAGGACAACGCGACGGCGCCGGCGGCCATCGCGGCCGGTAGAAACCAGAAGCTGGTGCGGATGCGGTCCCAGTACTTGAGCAGATTGACCTTCACGGGATGCGACCCGCACTAAATTCGGGCGCCACCGTGACAATGGAATCGAAGACGTTCCATGTGGACAAGGTACGCTTGCCGGAAACGCGCAGTAAGAATGCCAGCAGGACATAGACCGACACTCCGACGGTGGACGCCCGCAGAATCCCCTGCCGATCATCGAAGAACATTCCCTCTCCCCTATAGTCGACCGGATATGCGCGCAATCGGCAATGTGCACCGGCGCCGCTCACTGCCTTTCTGTATGCGTATGCGTTGCGTGAGCCTGCGCGTTTCGAATTATAGCTGCGTGCGATGCCGGACAGACCGGTCGCGGGAACGCTCGCATGATCGGCGAGATGCGGCGTTGCGATATCGCAATGCCCGGGCAACCCGTTGGGGACAAATTCCCTTCCTAGAAGCACCTTGGAACATGAGGCGCATTAGCGAGCATAGCGCTCCACTCCGGACCGTTTCGCCTCAGACACCCAGCGTTGACCGGGCCAGCGGAATTTGCAATCCAACCGGGGCATCGGACGTGAAACTGGTTGAACGCCTGAAGGCCCTCATTACTTCACGGCACCTCGTCTGGGGAACCTTCGTCGCGTCCTTTGCGGAATCGACCGTCGTGCCGGTGCCCTTGGAAGCGGTGCTCATTCCCGCCATGCAGGCCAATCGCGACCGGCTCTGGCGCCTGGCAACCGCGGCTTTGCTCGGCTGCATAGTCGGTGCGCTGGTCGGCTACGGCATCGGTTACTGGCTGTTCGGCGCGATCGGCGACCAACTGGTCGCCGCATTAGGCGATCCGGAGCAGTACCGGAATGCGTTGCTGCAGCTGCGACGCAACGGCTTTTGGTTCGTGTTCAGCGTCGGTGTGACGCCGATTCCTTTCCAGATCGCCATGCTGGCCGCGGGCACCGCGCACTACTCGCTGGCCGGTTACCTGGCCGCCACGCTGCTCTCGCGCGGAATCCGTTATTTCGGCCTCGCGCTGCTGGTGTGGAAGTTCGGTGACCGCGCACAAGCCCTGGTCCAGCGCCACCGAAAGACCAGTGTCGCGGCCATTACCGCGATCGTGCTCGCCGCCTGGGCCATCGCCTGGGCGACAACTACATGATCTGCCCGAAAAATCCTTATGACGAGACGCAAAGGAATTCTGGTGATGTTGTTGGGCGTGATCGCGGTCTGGATCGCGGCCAACATTCTGTTCGACGTGCAACCGGAGCGCCCCGACGCGCAGGACGCGAAAGAACAACTCGGACCCTATCACGACGACATGAGTCTGCGGGAGACGTTCGAAAGCTTCCCCGAGTCGGGTCCGGGCGCGGCCGAACTGCGCCTGCTGCGCGACAACGAGCTCGCCTGGGCCGCACGCTGGGACCTTCTCGACAAGGCACAACGAAGCATCGACGTCAGCTATTTCATTCTCCGTCAGGACATCTTCGGCGTCGCCTTCCTCGCGCACCTGCTGAAAAAGCCGCAGGACGGCGTGCAGGTCCGCGTCCTGCTCGACGCCTTCGGTTCACGGCTTTCCTGGCATCCGAAGGGCAATGACTATCTGGATACCCTGGTCAACACCGGGAACGTCGAAGTGCGCATGTACCGCCCGTTGCGGCAACGCATCGCCGAGGGCCTGTTGCATCTGAATCCCGTGGTTGCACTCGCCAGCGAACACGACAAGATCCTGGTGGTGGACGGCGAGCGCGCCATTACCGGCGGCCGCAACATCGGCGTCGAGTATTTTTCGCACCCCGCCGATGCCGAGTTCGTGTTTCAGGACGTCGAAGTGGAGATCAAGCACCGACCCACGGCCGCCGCATTGATCGCGGCCTTCGAGGCGCAATACGGAGCCGAGGACGCAGACCGCATCATGCGCGAGCGACTCGATATCCAATCTCAGGCGGACGACCTCGAATGGGCCTATGGGGCCATGACCGCCTGGCTGCGGGGAGAACCGCTGCCCGATCATGCGCAGGGCACGCCGCCCGGCCCGCGCGCCGGCTGGGCGGACGAGTTACGTGAGATGCAGCGTCTGAAGGGAAGCCTCGCCAAGGCGCTTCCGGACTACCTGGGCGCGGAAACGCGCGTTCTCGACAGCGTCACGCGCTTCAACGACACCGAGGACGGAATATCCCGAGGTGCAACCCGGCTGGTGGAAAGCGCGCGTCGGGAAATCTTCATTCAAAGCCCTTACCTGGTGTTGACCGAGCCCGCTGTCAAAGTCTTCGCACGCGCGTCGCAGCGTGGCGTGCCCATCACCATACTGACCAACAGCCCGGCGTCCTCCGATAGCGACGTCAGTCAGGCGTTTTTTCTGGAACAGTGGCCGCATCTGGTGGCGCGCATACCCAGTCTGCGGCTCTACGGCAACGGCGCCGACCAGAAGATCCACGCCAAGGTCGCCAGCTTCGACAAGGTATTGAGCCTGGTCGGCACCTATAACCTTTCGCCGGAAAGCATGGCGCTCAACAGCGAAGTCATGGTGGCGGTCTGGTCGCGCGACTTCGCCGACAAGCTGACCAAAAACCCGCGTGCCCGCTTGGCCGCAGGCGAACCCAAGACCTATCGGTACCGCATTGCACGCGACCGCGACGGCACGCCACAACGCGACGAGGACGGCGAACTCATCGTCGAGTTCGGGCCGGAGGACCACACGGACGTGGAGAATATGACCAAATTACAGGCTTACCGGAAGTCGCTCGAGGCCGCCGACAAGCTCCCGGGGGTGTCACCCTATTTCATTGACGATTATCGACCGGAATAGCGGCATGCGTTTCTTCTCCGCCACAACCGTCGTCCGATCAAGGTCTTCACCGGTGTGGTCTTGATCGCATGACGTCTGCCTCGCGCCCGGCCCTGCCCTGCCTCCTCTACAGTGTTCCTCGTGGCCGGTCCGGCGGCGTCGGCGCCAGCCAGTCCCTGGTTGCATCCCATAGCTCGCCGACCGCCGCGCCCGCGGCTTGAAACGCCTCCACGCTCGCCGCCCGGATAGCGGCCCAGGTTTCCGTGCTGTATCTGGCGGACTCGTCGAAGGCGTCCGCGACCGCTTCGACGGAGGAGTTTTTCAGGTCCTCCAGCATCTGTTTGGAGTCTTCTTTTCCTTCTTCGAGACACTGATCGAAGTCGAACGCCACGTGGGTTCCATACAGAATATTGGCGTCGTCCTGCAGTGCTTCCTTTTCCTCGCAGTACTTGGCGACCTCGAAGCTCGCCATGGTCACGGCGACGCCGACCGTGCCGACGGTTGCGGCGGCCAGCGCCGTGGAGGCGACGCGCTTGGTCGAACTCTTTGCAAGTTTCCGCGACACATCGACCTTTTTTTGCGCATGCCGCTTT
>JBAYTM010000123.1:0-6610 GCA_041675685.1 Thiohalobacteraceae bacterium | reverse complement strand
TGACCATGGCCGACACGTACGATCGCGTCAGCAGGGTACGGAACTCGTCGGTCAGACGCTGGCGTTGTTGCGCCGTGGCGGCCCGCCAATGTTTGCCGAGCACCCAGCGGGTAATGCGCGTGAAGTCCAGATGCGGCATGACAGTCGCTTCGGCGAGCTCGTAGGCCTTGCCCAGATCCTGTCTGATCGCCTCCCGGTTTTCCTGTAATGCGGCGATCAGCCGCTCCGAGGTCTCGACCGCGACGTCGCGCGCGGACGGTGTTGGTTGGGTTGCAGCTGAAAGCGGCGCATGCCACAACGATGCGAAAAGGGCAATGATAAATGCGCGATACAGGGCGCCGGCCGAGAGTGTATTCATACGTCATGGTACTACGGTTCCCGCGCGTTGGCAGGGGGCCGTATCCAGATCCTAATAACGATGACCACCAAGTGGAGGACGATATGAAAACAATCTACGCCACAACGCTCTTGGGGCTCTCAATCCTGTTGTTTGGCTGCGGAGGCGGAGGGGGCGGCGGCAGCAGCAGTGCGCCGGTCGGTCAAACGCCGCCGCCTACGACTCCGACCGTGCCTCCCTCCGTGACCGGCGCAACCGGCGTTTGGGAGGGCACTTTCACCGATACCGGCACCTATGCCGTGATCGGGCTGATCCGCGGCGGGCAGGCACGCATTTTCAGCGCCCAGGAGGGCGTGCTGTACGAGGGGCCTGTTACGGTCAATGGAACGAACCTTACCGCTACCCTGGAGGTCGTCGATGCCGTGGCCGGGCATTATACGAGCATCAACCTGACCGGTACGGTGGTCACCGGCGGTTCGATAAACGGAACCTACACGGACAATGCGCCCGGCGGCGTCCGGAACGGCAGCTTCTCGCTTACCTACGATGCCGTTACCGAACGCGGCGCGTCACTGGCCACGACGGACGCGAACTGGTCCGACAGTGCCTCTTCGATCACGCTCGCAATCGACGCGACCGGAGACATTGCCGGCGCGGATACCGCTGCCTGCGTGTACAACGGAACCCTGGCGGCACCGGATCCTGCGATCAACGTCTATGACATCGCGATGGACGTCAGCAGCTGTGGTATCAATGGCAGCTATACCGGTTTTGCCGCGGTCACCGATACGGCCGCGACGAATGACACGCTGTTGTTCGTCGCCTCGACTGCGACCATGGTGATTTTCGGGGAGCTGAATCGTTAGCAAGCCCCTGGACCCCGGTCCCGGCGGCTCGCAGGTCGAGCGGTTGCCGGGGAATTCCAGCGGGCTCGTGTACTGGGGCCTGCGTCGAACCCGGTCGACGCAGGCCCGCTCATTAATCTTCCTCCGCCCGCGGCCGCCACTGCGCGGCCAGTTCGGCCTGTCGCTTGGCAGGCACCGGCTCGTAGTGGCTGAATTCGAGGGTATAGCTGCCGGCGCCGGCGGTCATGGACTTGAACTTGCCGGCGTAGTCATTGAGTTCGGCGAGAGGCGCGGTCGCCTCGACCACCAGTCGGCCGTTTGCCGACGCGCGCGTGCCGAGCACCTGCCCGCGCCGGGCAGTGAGATCCCCGGTGGCCGCGCCGACGTCGTCTTTGGTGAGAGTCAGCGCCAGTTTGATGATGGGTTCGAGCACCAGTGGCTTGGCATGCCGTACTGCCTCGACAAAGGCCTTTCTGCCTGCGGTGACGAAAGCCACCTCCTTCGAATCCACGGCGTGGTGCTTGCCGTCGTACACCGTGACCTCGACGTCCTGCAGTGGATAGCCGGCGATCACGCCGGCCTGCAATGCCTGACGCACGCCCTTTTCCACGGCAGGAATGAACTGACCGGGGATGACGCCGCCTTTCACGGCGTCGACGAAGCGGAAACCCGCACCGCGTTCCAGCGGCGCCACCCGCAGGAAGACCTCGCCGAATTGACCGGCGCCGCCGGTCTGCTTCTTGTGCCGGTAGTGGCCCTCCGCGCTCGCACCGACGGTTTCGCGATAGGGGACGCGCGGGGGCCGCGTACGCGCCTCGACCTTGAAGCGTGCCTTCATAGTCTCGAGCGCGACACGCAGGTGCAATTCACCGAGACCGCGCAGCACCAATTCGTTTTGCTCCGTGTCCTGTTCCAGGCGCAGACAGGGGTCTTCCTCGACCAGCCGGTGCAGCGCGGTCATCAAGCGCTGCTCCTCGCCGCGGCTGCCGGTCTCGACAGCGAGACCGAATACCGGCACGGGGAAGGGCAGCGGTTGCAGATGCAGAAAGTCCTCTTCGTGCGAATCGTGCAGCACGGCGTCGAAGTGCAGCTCCTCGATCTTCGCAACGGCGCAGATGTCGCCCGGTATGCCGGCATCGATCTCGATCTGTCGATTGCCCTGCAGGCCGAACAGATGGCCGACCTTGAACGGCTTGCGGCCGTCGCCGACGAACAGCTGGCTGGCCTTGGTGATGGTCCCCTGATGGATGCGGAACAGGCCGAGCTTGCCGACGAAGGGATCGGCCATGATTTTGAAGACATGCGCAACCACATGCATCGCGGCGTCGGGGCTGGCGGTAAACGGCGCGGCCGATGCGCCTTCGCCTTTGAGAAAAGGGCGCGGGTTGCCCTCCAGCGGATTCGGCATCAGCCGCTCGAAGGCCTCCAGCAATTGCGTCACCCCGGCCCCGGTACGCGCGGAAACGAAGCTGATGGGCACCAGATGTCCTTCGCGTAACGCCTGCTCGAAGGCCCCGTGCAATTGCGCGGCCTGCAGCGCCTGGCCCTGTTCGAGATAACGCTCCATCAGCGCGGCATCGACTTCGACGACCTGGTCGACGATGCGCGCATGCGCCTCGCTGACCGATGAAAAATCGGCGGTGCCCTCCGGGTTGAAGAAACAGTCCACCACCCGGGACGCGCCATTGGACGGCAGATTCAGCGGCAGGCACTCGGGGCCGAATTCCATACGCAGCGCTTCGACCAGGGCCGGCAGATCGGCGCCCGGCGCATCGATGCGGTTGACGACAATCATTCGGCACAGTTTTCGCGTTGCCGCCCACTCCAGCATGCGCCGCGTCACCGGCTCGATGCCGGCGACTGCGTCGATCACCACGGCAACTGTTTCGACCGCCGGCAGACTGGCGAGCGCCTGGCCGATGAAATCCGGCATGCCGGGTGTGTCGATCAGGTTCAGATGCAGCGGGCCATGGTCGAAGCTGACCAGGCTGGCGGACAGTGAATGGCCGTAGTCCTTTTCCAGCGGTGTGTAGTCGCAGACGGTGTTGCCTTTCGTGACGTCGCCCGGCGCGCCAATGACGCCTGCGTGATGCAGCAGGGCCTCCGCCAGCGTGGTTTTCCCGCTGCCGCTCTGACCGACCAGTGCGATGTTGCGGATGGCATCCGTGGAATAGGCGGGCATGGCGGGTTCCTTTTCGGCGCCGGATGGGGAAGACATGAAGAATATAGACAATTCGCAGTGATGCGCCGTGATATCGGGCCCGAGCGCGAAGGGCCGCCGGACCGCCGTCGCCGGCACAGCGCGGCGAAGGGCCCTGTTTCGCTCCGACCCTGGCGCCGGGTCGCGGGGTCGTGCCAACTTCCGGTATCCATCCGGCGCGCCGGCCGTCAAGCGGTACGCCTGTGACCCGGGCGACCCGGCTGGTACCATGTCCGCCGGACGATTCATTTCATTTTGCCGCGACGCCGGCGCCCGGCGTGGCGGACAAAACTTCAACGACCGCTTGGGTAACGTCATGGCAAATGCATTCGGTGACCAGTTTCTGAAGGCCGGTCTGGTGAGCAAGACGCAGCTCAGCCAAGCCGAAAAATCCAAGACCAAACAGCAGAAGCGGAAGGACAAGCAAAAGATCGAGACCCTCGACGAGGCGGCGCTGGTCGCCCGCCAGGCAGCCGCCGACAAGGCCGCTCGCGACCTCGAGTTGAATCGCCTGCAAAAGGAAGAGCGCGACCGCAAGGCGATACAGGCGCAAGTCCGGCAATTGATCGAGCTGAACCGACTGCCGCGCGACCAGGGCGATATCGGCTACAACTTCCAGGACGGTGTGGCGATCAGGAAGATCTTCGTCACGCAGGAGATTCACGACAAGCTCGGCCGGGGTATATTGGCCATTGCCCGTATCGACGATCGTTACGAGGTCATCCCGTCGGTCGTCGCGGACAAGATTCGATTGCGCGATAGCGATGCCGTGATCGCCATCGCGGCCAGTCGAGCAGAGGATGCACAGGACGATCCCTACGCCGACTACAAAGTGCCTGACGACTTGATGTGGTAGCTCGATTGTTCGCTCGGCGCGCGCCCGAGATATCGCCAGGGGCCGTGTTCTAGAGAACGCCTCGGCAACCCGCCGCGCCCGTCGGGTCGAAACCCGCTTCCGGTGTCCGCGCCGCCGGTCTCGCCTTGTCCCGGAGCGGATACTGGGCTACCTTTCAAACCACAACACTCGATAATCCGGGGATACAGGAGGTCCAGATGCGCCTCACGCTTCCGTTCTGTTCGGCCGGCTTCGCGATGCTGATGATTTCTTTTCCCGGCCTGGCGCAAGAGACCGGCGAGATTTTGCGCGGTCAGATCCTCGCGAGCACCTGCTTCACCTGCCACGGTACCGATGGCATAAGCCCGGGGGCCATCCCGTCCATCGCCGGTATCCCGGCGGACTCGTTGCGTCGCACGCTGCAGGAGTTCCGTGACGGCCGCCGGCCCTCGACCGTCATGGGCCGGCATGCGAGCGGCTATAACGACGAGGAGATCGCTTCCATCGCTGACTATCTGAGTCGGGTTACCAAGGAGGCACCGTGACGCTCAATCGCAGACAGTTTCTCGGTTATCTGGGGGGAAGCGTGGCGTTGGCCGGCCTGCCGGTGTGGCGTGGAGCGCGTGCCGCGTCCGCAAAAGTCGTGGTGGTGGGCGGTGGTTTTGGTGGTGCAACCTGCGCGAAGTATCTGCGCCGTTACGACCCCGATGTCGATATCACCCTGGTCGAGCCGAGTCCACATTACGTCACCTGTCCCGGCAGCAATTGGGTGCTGGGCGGGTTGCGCCGCATGGCGGATATCACCCACGACTATGCGCGACTCGAGGCGCTCGGCATCAAGATCGTCGCCGCGCGCGTCACCGGGATCGATGCCGAGCAGCGACGTATAGACCTGCACAACGGCGACAAGCTGCCCTACGACCGCCTCGTGGTCGCACCGGGCATAGATTTCAAATGGGACAGCATCGAAGGCTATCACGAGCAGGCCGCGGAGGTGTTTCCCCACGCCTACAAGGCGGGCCCGCAGACCTTGTTGTTGCGCGAACAGCTGGAGGCAATGGCCGATGGCGGTACGGTGATCATTTCCGTACCGGGCGATCCCATCCGCTGTCCGCCCGGGCCCTACGAGCGGGCCAGCATGATCGCGCATTATCTCAAGGCCAACAAACCCAAGTCGAAGCTGTTGATCCTCGACGCCAAGGACAAGTTTTCCAAACAAGGCCTGTTCCAGGCGGGATGGGAGGCGCGCTATCCGGGTATGATCGAATGGGTGCCTGGGACGCAGGGCGGCAAGGTGGACCGCGTCGAGGTGGACACGGGCAAGGTTTACACCCAGGAAGGCCTGGAATCGTACCGCGGCGATGTCGTAAACATCATCTGTCCGCACCACGCCGGTGAGCTGGCGCACCGGGCGAACCTGACGGACGACAGCGGCTGGTGCCCGATCGACCAGATGACCTTCGAATCGACGCTGCTACCCGGCATTCATGTCATCGGCGACGCCTGTAGCGCGGGCGCCATGCCCAAGTCGGGACATTCCGCCAACAACCACGCCAAGATGTGCGCTGCCGCAATCATCGCTTTGCTGAATGAACAGACCGTGCCCATTCCTTCGCACGTCAACACCTGCTACAGCCTGGTCGCACCGGACTACGGGATCTCCGTTGCTACCGTCTATCACCTGAAGGATGGCAATATCCAGGCGGTCGAAGGCTCCGGTGGCGTGAGTCCTGCCGACGCGGACGCAAACTTCCGGCAACGCGAGGCCGTGTACGCTCAGGGCTGGTATGCGAGCATCGTCGCCGACAGTTTCAGCTGATCCGGCTCGTGGCACGGCGCAGCCGTCAAATGGAACGTATAGAGAACGCATCGAGGAACTTCGCTATGAAACGCTGTATCCGGTCTTTCACCTGTCTGGCATTCGCGCTGAGTGTCGGTAATGTCACCGCGCAAGAGGAGGCTTCGGTCACGATCAAGTCGCCCGCGAACGGCGCGATCCTGGACGTCATGGAGCAGAACAAGGTGGAGTACGAAGCCGTTCAGGGACCGCGCGGCGACCATATGCACTTCTATGTCGACGGTGAGGAAGTCGCCATCCTGCGTCAGCTTGCAGGCAGCTATACGCTGGAAAGCCTGACTCCGGGCACACACGAGCTTTGCGTGAAGATCGTGAACAAGAACCACACACCGATCGGCGTGGGGGAATGTATCGACGTGACCCTCGAATAGCATGTTCCTGGAGAATCTTGCTTACGCGCTGACACAGGTCGTCCATAACTTCGGTGCCGTCATGGTCGTGGCGGGCGCCATCTTCGGGCGTTGGTCGCCCATCGCATCGGCCGACCCGCACCATCGGCTGCTGTGGTTGGTGCTGGGGGGCTGGTTGCTGCAGG
>JBAYTM010000122.1:0-6620 GCA_041675685.1 Thiohalobacteraceae bacterium | reverse complement strand
TGTTTCGAGATCACCGAGACGGCGGCGATCAACAACCTGGCGCGCGCCGTGCGCTTCATGACATCCATCCGTCGGCTCGGCTGCCGTTTCGCACTGGACGATTTCGGCAGCGGTATGAGCTCCTTCGGCTACCTCAAGAACCTGCCGGTCGATGTGCTGAAAATCGACGGCAGTTTTATCAGAAAGCTCGATGAGAGCGCCGTGGACCGCGCAATGGTCAAGGCGATTCAGGACGTGGCCCGGGCGATGAACATGACGACCGTGGCCGAATTCGTCGAGAATGCCGCGATCCTGCGGATCCTTCAGGAGATCGGCATCGATCGCGCCCAGGGCTATCACCTGGGGAAACCGACGCCGGTCGCCGCGCTTTTCGGCATGCAGCCCGAGGCGTGTCCAAGCGCTGCGGCGGCGCCGATTTTCAAGCTGGCCGGAGAATAGGCCGCGCGGTCAGGAAACATCCACCGAACGCAGGGACGCCATGCCACAACCCAGCCTCTGGACCGATCTCAAGCCGACCGACCTTCCGGCCCCGCCGCAGGAGGCCCTCGGCATCGTGCGCGCCTGTGCCAAGCCCGACATCAGCAGTAAACGGCTGGCGGATCTGGTGACCCATAACGCCGTGCTGACCGCAGAGCTGCTGCGCATCGTCAACTCGGCGTTCTTCGGCTTTCGTGCCAAGGTGACCTCCGCCGCACATGCGGTCACCCTGCTTGGGCAACGTGCGTTGCGCAACCTGGCGCTTTGCGTCGCCATGCGCGATGCCTTGCGACCGGACGCCATCGCGGGGCTGGACACCGCGGCCTACTGGGAACAGGCCCTGCGGCGCGCCGTGGCGGCGCGCTGCCTGGCGGCCAAGGCGCGATTGAATCCCGAGGACTGCTTCACGGCCGGCCTGTTGCAGGACTTCGGTCTGCTCGTAATGCTGTATCTGGATCAGGCCCGCGCGGTTGAATGGCGGCACCTTGCGACGGCCGATCCCGATGCGCGATACGCGCTCGAGCACAGCCTGTTTCAGACTACGCACGACCGTGTCGGTGCGGCCCTGGCGCGTGCCTGGGAACTGCCTTCCGAGCTTGCCGATGTGATGGCGCATCACCATGCCGATGCCTGCGGGGAGGCGGGCGCGGCGCGCTCTTACCTGTGCCGCGTCGCGGAATGTGCGGACTGGATGGCGGCGGTGTTCACCGCGACGGACAAGCGGCCGGTGATCCGACGCTGTCGTCAGTTGCTGGCGGAGTATTTCGACGTGAATGCCGAGCAGGCCAGTGATCTGCTCGACGAACTGACGGCGGGTGTCGGCGCGGCGGGCGCGGCGCTCGGTCTGCGCGTCGGCGTGCAGATCACTCTGGCCGAGGTATTGCGCGAGGCCAACCTGCAGTTGGTGGAAGACAACCTCAGCTACCAGGAAGTCACTTGGCGCCTGGAGCAGGCGCTTGCCGAACGCGATCGTATCGCCGAGGAACTCCGCCATGAATTGAGTCTGGCACGCGAAGTGCAGCGCAGCCTCCAGCCGCGCGAGTCGGCCGGAGGAAACGCCGGGGATATGGCGGGCTGCGCGGGATTCCACGGCGTAAACCTGTCGGCACGCGAGCTGTCCGGGGACTTTTACGACTATTTCCCGACGCAAAACGGGCAGATCCATTTCTGCATCGCCGATGTGTCCGGCAAAGGCATGAACGCGGCCTTGCTGATGGCCAAGGCGAGCAGCCTGTTCCGCTGTCTCGCCAAGGGCATCGGCGACCCGGCCGCCTTGCTGACCATGCTCAACCGGGAGATCGCGGAGACCTCGGTGCGCGGCATGTTCGTGACCATGATCGGCGGGCGCTATAGCCCGCAGACCGGTCAAGTGCAGTTGGCCAATGCCGGACATCTGCCGGCCCTGCTGGTGCCGCCGCTGGGGCCGATGCGCGAGTTTCCGGCCGATGCGCCGCCGTTGGGCGTGTTGTCCGACGCGGTGTTCGTGAACCGCGAACTGAATCTGGCCGACGGCGCGCTGTACCTGTTTACCGACGGGCTGGTGGAGGCGCGCAGCGCAACAGGAGACGAAATGGGTATCGCGGGTTTCAAGGAACTGCTTCGGCGTCATGGACGTGCTTCGCTCGCCGAGCGCGCCCGAGCACTGTTGGCTGCAGCGAACGGCGCTGACCTGCGTGACGACCTGACCTTACTGATCGTCGAGCCGGGGCGCAGCACCGGTGAGTGAGAATTCGAAAAGAGTGCGGGTGCCGGCGCAGCCCGATTCCCTCCAACAGTTGCGGACCCTGGTCAGGGAGTGCGCTGAGGCGAGCGGGTTTGATAGGGACGCCGTGGAGCAACTGGTGCTGGCGGTGAACGAGGCCTGCATGAACGTCATACAGCACGGATATCAGGGGCGGCCCGGCAGCATCGACCTGCATATCGTGCCGATCGACGACGGTATCGAATTCCGCGTGCACGATAGCGCCCAGCACGTATCGCTGGACGACTGGCGGCCGCGTGCGCTCGACGATCTGCGGCCTGGCGGACTTGGTGTGCATTTCATCCGCGAGATCATGGATGAAGTCGAGTACGTCCCGGTCGCCGACGGCATCGGAAATTCGTTGTGCATGAAAAAATATCTGCACCGTGGCGAGAACCCGAGATGACCGCCGCGCTGAAGTTGAACGGACAGTACGCCATCGTAAGCCTCAGTGGCGACATCGATCTGCACAGTTCGCCGGAGGCGCGACGCTTGATCCTGGATGGACTGCAGGATGGTCGGCCCATGCTGGTCGACCTGGGCGAGGTCGGCTATATCGACAGCTCGGGCGTCGCCAGCCTGGTGGAAGGCTTCCAACTGGCGCGCCAACGCGGGCTCGATTTTGGCCTGGTCGGGGTCAGCCCGGCCGCATTGAGCGTGTTGCGGCTGGCGCGGCTGGATAAGGTGTTTCCGATTTATGTCAGCGTGCAGGAACGGCTGCGCATGCTTGGTTCGGAACCCGGTTCCAAGTGAGTGACGTGAATGGCATGACCGGAACGGCATCGAGGGGAGTCGATTGATCGCCATGTCGGCGAAGGCCGGCGTCCAGGTCGCCGACTTCCACGGGGCAACGTGCTTCGCTATGAATCAATGACGAGGGTAAAGCCCGACCGGATGATCGCCGGTCGCGTCTCCGGTCGTTCGAGGTATTGATGGTCAGAGTGTTCACAGAAAATCTGGGCAGACGGGTGGTCGGCGGAGTCGAAGAATTCGGCTACGGCGCCGCCCTGTTGGCCGAGAGTCTGTATTGGTTGACGATGGGCCGGTTTCGTCAGCAGCCGGTGCGGCTTGCCGCGGTGGCCGCGGAGATGATGCGCATCGGCGTATACGCGATCCCGGTGGTCGCGATTCTGGCCTTCGCCAACGGCATCATGATGGCCTTGCAAGGCGTTTACACGCTGCGGGATTTCGGTGCCGAGTCTCAGGTGATACCTGGTCTTGCGATGTCGATCACGCGCGAGTTCGGTGCGCTAATCGTCGGTATCGTCGTCGCCGGCCGTTCGGGATCCGCGATCGCCGCGCGCATCGGCGCCATGCAGCTCTCGCAGGAGATCGACGCGCTGCGGGTACTGGGCGTCAACCCGGTGCGTCATCTGGTCGCGCCGATCCTGCTCGCCATGCTGGTGATGGTGCCGGTCCTTACCGTGCTCGCCAACTTCGTCGCGCTGCTCGGCGGCGGCTTGCTGTGCAGTCTGCAATTACACATGAGCCTTGCCGCATATGCAGAGCTGGTGGTCGCGAACCTCGGCGTCTTCGATCTGATGCAGGGTCTGATCAAGAGTCTTGTATTCGCCGTGCTGATCGCGCTGGTGAGTTGCAGCAACGGCTTTGCAGCGAGCGGCGGTTCAGAAGGGTTGGGGCAGCGCACCACGCGATCGGTAGTGTTCTGCATCGCATCCATCGTCGTCGCCGACATGATCTTCACCTTTTTCCTGAGCCGCTGACGCACTATGTTTCGCGAACCACACGCCGAAAATGGCGCGCGCGTTGCCACCGGTACGGCGCCGCTGCATGGCGATGCGCCAGAGCCCATTCTGCAGGTGGAGGATCTGGTTGCCTGCTACGGTACGCAGCGCGTGCTCGATGGGATCTCGCTGGCGATCCAGCCGGGTGAGATCCACGTGATCATGGGCGGCAGCGGCTCCGGCAAGTCGACGCTGCTGCGGCACCTGCTCGGACTGAACCGTCCCGTATCCGGGCGCGTCCGCCTGTTCGGCAAGGACATCAACTGCATCGACGGTCAGCAGTTGTTCGAGCTGCGCCGCAAGACCGGGGTGTCCTTCCAGGGCGGGGCCCTGTTCAATTCGATGACGGTCGGCGAAAACGTCTGTTTCCCTTTACGCGAGCACACCAGGCTCGACGATCGCACCGTCCGCATCATGAGCCGCATGAAGCTCGAGGTCGTCAATCTCGCGGGGTGCGAGGATCTGATGCCCGCGCAACTGTCGGGCGGCATGTTGAAGCGCGCCGCATTGGCGCGCGCCATCGTCATGGACCCCAAATTGCTGTTTTTCGACGAACCCTCCGCCGGTCTCGACCCGATCGTCTCGGCCGAGCTCGACGAGCTGATCCTGCGGCTGCGCGAGTCCATGAATATCACCATTCTGGTGGTGACCCACGAATTGGACAGCGCCTTCAAGATCGCCGATCGCATTACGGTGCTGGATCGCGGCCGCATCCTTATGACGGGCACGGTCGACCAGATAAAGGGCAGCGACATCGCGCGCGTGCATGGGCTGATCCACCGTATTGCCGAAAATGAAATCGTGGACGTCGATGCCTATCTGCAGCGCCTGACCGGAATGGATTGAAAATTATGAAGCGCGACAACGTCAATTATCTCGCTGTGGGCAGTTTTGTGCTGGTAGCACTGGTGCTGTTGCTTGTCGTGATCTACAAGCTCACCGGCCGGGTGGGCGACAGCGATCCGTATCACGTGCATTTCGATAACATCACGGGTCTGACCGATGGCTCGCGCGTGACTTACGAGGGGTATCAGGTCGGCTTCGTGGCGGGGGTGGCGCCGGAGCAGGGCGATGCCGGCACCCGCTACCGCGTCGCACTGCGCGTCAAAGAGGGTTGGAAGATTTCGATCGACAGTGTCGCGCGGATCTATTCCTCCGGGCTGCTGGCCGAGACCGTGATCAATATCGAAGAGGGCGCAGCCAGGGAATTTCTCCAGCCGGGCGCCGAGATCGCCGGTCTCCAGGGTGGCGATATGTTCGCTGCACTGGGTACCGTGGCCGACGACATCGGCGCGCTGACCCGGGACACGCTGCGTCCCCTGCTCGAAAACATCGACCGACAAGTGACCGATCTCGGTGGCGAACTCGGTACGCGCATGCCGCGCATCCTGAACGACCTGGAAAGCATGGCGCACAAACTCGACACCAGCGCGGACGGCTTGAACGAAATGCTGAACGAACAACATCGCCGTCGGGTCGGCAACATACTGGTCGATGTCGAGGCGACGGCAAAGAATTTCCATCGTCTGTCTTCCGGGCTGCAAGATACCAAGTCGGAGCTCGACGGCTTGCTCGGCGATACCCGCGGCGTCGTTGGCGACAATCGCGAAGACCTGCGCATCAGCGTGCTGGCGTTGCGCCAGACGTTGGACAGCCTGTCCCGCGAGGTCGAGACCATTCTCCTCGATCTCAGCGGTGCAAGCCGCAACGTGAACGAGTTCAGTCGCGAGGTGCGACGCAATCCGGGATTGTTGCTGAACGGTCGGCCGGCTGCCGAACAGGGGGTGCAGAGTGATTGATCGATGCTGCGGGCGCGCACTTGCCATGTTGCTGCTGGTGCTGGGCCTGTCCGCCTGCGGCGGCGTCTCGCAGATCCCGGAGGACAGCTTCTACCGCCTCGACGTCGCCTCGCCGGCAGCCGCCGAAACCAGATTCCTGGGCGACGCCAGCGTCACCGTGCAGGCCGTCGCGGCCGTGCCGCTGTATCGCGACAGGGCACTGCTCTACAGCGAGGCCGCGATGCCGGAACGCCTGCGACGTTACCACTACCATTATTGGGTCGATCGACCGCCGGCGCTGCTGCAGCGCGGCTTTGCAGACTATCTGCGCGCAGCGGGTGCTGCCGGCCGGGTCGTCACCGCCGACCAGAGCATGGACGTCGACTATCGGGTGCGGCTGGTGTTGGAGCGCTTCGAACATCAGCGCGATACGCGAGGCGGTCGCGTCCTGGTCGGGTGGCGCCTGGAGGTTACCGAACTGCGCTCCGGCAGGCTTCTGCGTGAGGACAGGTTGCAGGCCGAGGCAGACGTGCGTGGCGAGGACTTCTCCGCCGTCACCGGCGCTTATGCCCGCGCCGTTTCAGAGCTGTATGGACGCAGCCTGGACGCGCTGCGATAGCCCCGAGCTCAGGCCTCGATGTCCGAGCCCGTCATCTCTCGTGCGGCAACCGGTCTCAATAGATGCAGCGGTTTGGGTCGCGCGATCGCATAGCCCTGCACATAGTCGACGCCGAGCTTCCGCAACTTTTCCAGGATGACCGGATTTTCGACGTACTCGGCCACGGTCTGCATGCCCGCCACGTGGCCGACCTGATTGATGGATTCAACCAGCGCCAGGTCCATTGCGTCCTGATCGATGGTGCGCACGAAGCTGCCGTC
>JBAYTM010000121.1:0-6621 GCA_041675685.1 Thiohalobacteraceae bacterium | reverse complement strand
GGATACTCCGGGTAAAGGGCCGCCACCAGCCGTTCCGACCATACCGGGCGCGATGCAATCCCCTGTTCTTCGCTGCCGAGCGGCGCAATCGCAACGTCGATCGTCCCGGCTCGCAGATCGCTGCACAGCTTGTCCGGATCACCCTCGACTCCGTCGAACTGCACATCGGGAAACCGGGTGAGGTAGTCGGAAAAGGCGGCCTTGAGGTGCCCGGCCATGAGCGAGGAGCAATACCCTACGGCGAAGCGGCCTTGCTCGCCGTAGCTGACGGCCCGCGCCGTGGTCTGGAGATTTTCCAGATCGGTAATGATGCGGCGAGCGGTCTCGAGAAAGACCTTTCCGGTTTCAGTCGGTTCCGCGCCGCGGGTGGTGCGCTCGAACAGCTTGATGCCAAGCCTGTCCTCGAGTTGCAGGACACTGCGGCTGAGCGTTGCCTGCTTCACATTGAGCCTGGAAGCCGCGCCCGAAAAACTGCGAAGATCTGCTGACATCAGCGCGTACCGGAGCTGGCGTATTTCGATGGTCACGCTCGTGCAGCACTCCCTTCTACATACTTTCAGTATGAGGCCGAATTCTGCGGCACTCGCAACAGAAATCGATTAAAGAGAACGATTTATTACAATTTGTCCGAGCCAGATCCACCCATCTCAGGAAAGTATCGCGTCTGTTTTGGAGGAAGTCCGTTTCCGAACAGCATTTCCATCAGCGCTGACGAAGGCGCGTTGTGATAGGTCAATGCGAGGCAGCGAATGTTATCTCCCCGCAACGCAATTCCCGGCGGCGAGGGTTACTTGTCCAAATCCGCAGCAGCCGGCTTGTTTGCAGATGGTTGACGCATCAGGATTTGCTCCAGATGGCTGTTCCAGTCATCCAGGGCTTGACGCTTTTCCTCTTTCCAATCGTGGCGCTGGTAGATTCCGGCCACTCCGGACCTCGAGCCGCCTACGTGGTTCAACACGGCTTCGGTGACTTCGAACCGCACCCCGAGGCGCTGAAAATTGGTCGCGAGCGTGCGCCGCAAATCGTGGAGGCGCCAAGGCGGCAGAGGTTCGCCCTCCGCCAGTTCGATCAGGCGATCAAGCTTGTCCTTGCCTTTTGCGTAGCCGGTGAAGCCAGCACCGGTGGAAGTCGCAAAGACCCGTCCCTTGCGCGGCCATTTGTCGCCGCCCACAGCGGCATCGAGCTCTGCGATGGCAAGGTCATTGAGCGGAATGGTATTGGGTTCGCCGTTCTTGGTCCTGTCGCCCGGTAGCGTCCAGAGCTTGTCGGTCCGGCTCAATTCCGACCACCGCATGCCGGATACTTCCTCGCGGCGTTGCCCCGTCGCAATGAGCAGACGAACGATGGGGCCGAAGCAGCGGTGACACTCCGGAGCGGCGTTCCAGATCAGCCGCAACTCGTCATCACTCAGCCATCGTTCACGGGCTTTGACAGGCGGCGGCGTTTCCATCCCTTCCATCGGACTTCTGTCGAGGTCGCCCCGGCTGACCGCCCAGCGGAACAGGCGCCGAAGCACCGCAAAGACATTGCGGCGGTTGGCAACCTGGTCAGCCGGCATATTGTCAAACACCGAAACGACATCGGTCCGGTTGATCGCAGGAAGCGCCTTTTTGCCCAGGACCGGTGTCAGATATAGCCGGATCGCGCGCTCAACCAGTCGCCGCCAGCCATCACCCTTGCAGGAGCGCACGAATCGCTCCGCGTAATTGGCAAAGGCAAGATCGACCGCCTCACGTCTCCGCTGCTTGTCGGCATCCACGGGATCTACCCCTTGGCCGATCAACAGCAACAGGCGCTCTGCCTCCGCGCGCGCAGTCGTCGGCGTCCACGGCGATCCATGCGCGCCGATGGTATAACGCCGGGTGCTGGCTTCGCGTCCGCCCATGCGAAATTGCAGGACATAGGAAATGGCACCAGCGGGTGTGATCTTGGCGCCGAACCCCTTGAGATCGGTGTCCCATAGGAACTGATTCGATGCATTGGGGCGCAATGCATCGATCGATCGCTTGCTGATTTTTCCTGTCGCCATCCGGAACCTCGTGTCCCTTTCTGGCAATCACCTGGCAATCACGCAAGCGGAAAAACTAGGAAATCACCGGTTAGGCTGGCGTAGGCGAAATGGCGAATTTCCTACGGTTTTTAGCCAAAACCCGCAGATCAGCGTCGCCTGAAACGGAAGTACCAGACCTCATGTCCCAGGGACCGCGCCTTGGCCTCATAGCGGGTTTCCGGCCAGCCGCCGGGGCGCTTCAGAAAATCTTCCGGCCCACCGCACAACCAGTCGAAAGTCTGGCGGTGACGACGCATCACCATCAAGGCATGGCGCAGATAGACGGGATGGTCGGTGCCGAAACGGAACTCTCCACCCAGCTTGAGCTTCCTGGCGATCAGCTCTACCGGCCCGTCGTTCATCATCCGGCGCTTGGCATGGCGTGCCTTGGGCCATGGGTCGGGATGGAGCAGATAGACGAAAGACAGCGCCCCATCCGGCACGCGCGACAGCACGTCCAGCGCGTCTCCCATATGGATGCGGACATTGCCAAGGTGTGCATCCTGCACATGGGTGAGCGCCTGGGCCACGCCATTGAGGAACGGCTCGCAGCCGATAAATCCGTGGTCGGGCAGCAGGTCGGCGCGGAAGGCCATGTGCTCGCCGCCGCCAAAGCCGATCTCGAAATGCAGGGGACAGTCGTGTCCGAACAGCCGTTCGGCCGTGATCGGCCCTTCTTCGGGCACCGCGATGCGCGGCAGCAGGCTATCGACCAGGTCTTGCTGGCCGATACGCAGCTTCTTGCCCTTGGCACGGCCGTAGAGGCGGTTGAGGGTGGTGGGGTCGCCGGATTTGTGCGCGGTCATTCCGGCCCGCTAGCCGTTGCGCCGGCTTGTGGGAAGCCCCGATACGCAAACGGCCCGCCACCGGCGGACCGTAACGCATTTTCCATGCGGGTGCGGGAAGAGTTCAGGCCGCTTCGGCCCGATCCTCGGGATCGCGCAGCACATAGCCGCGACCCCACACGGTCTCGATGTAGTTGGCGCCGCCGCAAGCATGCGACAGCTTCTTGCGCAGCTTGCAGATGAATACGTCGATGATCTTGAGTTCCGGCTCGTCCATGCCGCCGTAAAGGTGATTGAGGAACATTTCCTTGGTCAGCGTGGTGCCCTTGCGCAGCGAAAGCAGTTCGAGCATCGCATATTCCTTGCCGGTCAGATGCACGCGAGCGTTATCCACTTCGACCGTCTTGGCATCAAGGTTCACCACCAGCTTGCCGGTACGGATCACCGATTGCGAGTGGCCCTTGGAACGGCGCACAACCGCATGGATGCGCGCGACCAGTTCCTCGCGATGGAACGGCTTGATGACATAGTCGTCCGCGCCGAAGCCGAAACTGCGGACCTTGGAATCCATTTCGGAAATACCGGAAAGCACCAGCACCGGCGTCTGTACTTTGGCGACACGCAGCTTCTTCAGCACGTCGTAGCCGTGCATATCCGGCAGGTTGAGATCCAGCAGGATGATATCGTAATCGTACAGTTTCCCCAGATCGAGGCCTTCTTCGCCCAGATCCGTCGAGTATACGTTCAAACCTTCCGCCGTGAGCATAAGCTCAATGGCCCGAGCAGTCGTCGGCTCATCCTCGATCAACAGAACGCGCATGGGTACCCCCCTTTGCCCCGATAAGCGGCCCGCACACCAGCCCACTTCCCGGTGATTGCGCCATTAACCATAGGACCAATGAAGAGGAAAGGTTAATTTCGGGTAAAATGCGTCCTCCGTACGGAAAAATCTCGATAATCCTCGCTTCACGACAAATCGATTATACGTGTTTTCGGGTAATGTTGGTCAAGATGTCGGCGGATTGTTCGCAAGTTTCGGCTATTCGCCCGGTAAAATACGTCGATCACGTCGCCGGCCAGCGGTATCGAACCTACCGCAGTATCGACTCCAACCCGCGCCAGCATCCGCGCCTGCTGCCAGCGCGACAGCCCGAGGTTGCGCGCTTCCCAGACCAGGTAAAGACCGATCAGGCCGCCCACCGCGTCGCCAGCCACCGGCACCAGCCCCAGCACGGCGTCCAGACCGACGTTCCCGACGACCGGCAGGCGAACGGAACGTTCCAGCACGCGCTCCAGCAACTCGACGCGCCGGCGCACTGCTTCCGGATCGGACCCCAGCGGCAGCTCCAGAGGCAATTTTCCCATTCGGGCCTGCATCACCATGCCGGCACTCATCCTTCGATTCGGGGACCGAGCGAGTCCCGATCGGTTATCTGGGTAGCATGGCGATCGGCAACAAGGGGTGAACGGCCAGGCGATTCGGCGCAAAGCCCGTCATCCGCCGTCGCAGGACCGACCAGCGCAAGGGAGCCCCCAACGGGACATAGGCATTTTCCAGGGTAAGCTCGGCTTCGGCCTGGGCCAGCAAAGTCGCGCGTTCGGCAGGATCTTCGCTCTGCCGGGCGCGCTCCGCCAGACTGTCGGCAAGCGGGCTGCACAGCCCGCGTCGCGCGGCGCACCTCAACTGGTCGAGAAACCAGTGCGGCCGCGGGTAGCGCGCGACGACATCGATCAGCCGCAAATCTGCCTCGTCATTTTGCGGCACGCGCTGGACGGCCACTCCGATGGCGCCGAGGTCCGATGCCAGCCGATCGAACAACAGGTCCGCGCCGGGGCCGGGTGGCAATGCGATTCGCAGCTTGGGGACAGGTTCGCCCGATTCGCGCCAGCGGTCCACCCGGACGCGCGCTTCCGCAATGCGGTCCTGCACGGGACGTCCGGCCCATCGCTCGCCGACCGCCCCCGAATCGCCTTCCAGCCCGGAAGGCCCCACTCGCGTCGTTGGCAGCCAGCCGGTCGCATCCAGATCCGCCGCGAAGGCCTCGCGGTCGATCGTCATGGCGATCGCTTCACGGTTGCCCGGCGACGACAGAAAACCTGCGTCATTGCTGAAAATCAGCCCCAGCAAGCCCTGGACCGGATCAAGCGCCACCGTTCCGCGCGCAATGCCGATCGTGCGAGCCAGAGGGAAATCCGCCATGGTCCCGCCCAGTACCATGTCCGCTTGCCGTTCCTTGAACGCGGCAATCGCCTTTTCCGCTGGCATGGCTTGCAGGCGCACAGTACGCGCGCGCTCGTTCCAATCCCGCACGCTCGGCAGACCGCGCGATTCGGGCGGGACCGGCGTCAGCAAGGCAGCGTTGCCATCGCGCGTCAGGCGCATGGCGCCGGTACCCCTGCTCCTGCCGTTATCATTGCCCCTGCCGCGAGCCAGGAAAGTCATCTCGGGCTGGGCGAGCAACTGGAGAAATTCCGGATTGGGACGCTCCAGCCGCACTTCGAGGACTCGTCCGGTACGTGCGACGATACTGTCGATCCTGCCGATATCGGCGGCAAGCCCGGTGCCTGCCAGCGCCGCCAGACTTTGTTGCAACGCCGAAGCGACCGATGCCGATGTCATCGGCGACTTGTCCGGCCAGGTGCCGTCGCGCAGGCGAAAAATATAGCTGAGACCATCGTCGGTGACGATCCAGCGCTCGGCCATGGCGGGAATGACGCGACCCTGCTCATCGAATCCGACAAGCCCGTCGCTGGTTGCCGCGCGCACGATCTGGCCAGCAGGCGACAACCGCGCGCCGGTTTCAAACGGCCCACCAGGATTGCCGATCATGGCGACCCTCACCTCGGTTTCGCCATCTCGCGCACCACAGGCCACCAATACGGAAAACAGGCTGCTTGCGACGACAACCGACACTATGCGCGTGAAACCAAGCATTGCGGACTATCCCTAGCCCAAATTCGTCGCGGCGGAAATCGCCGAGCCCGCGATCAGATCTTGCGGACCACCCCGGTCGGCAAACCGGTGACCGGCGGTCGCGCAAAACGCGCTGCCTGCTCCGGCGTCCCGACCGATTGACGCGTGGCCTTGGGATCGATTTCCTCGCGGAATGCCACGCCGAATCGGCCATCCTGAACCCAGGCGACCGTTCCCTCTACCCAGCCGACATGTCGGAGATTGGCCCAGACGACGACGCCACGGGCCACGCGGACGGCCCCATCGCCCATCATCCCGCGCGAGGAAAGATTGCGCACCTTGATGCGAAATTCCCCTTCCACGCCATCGATGCGCAAATCAGCCATGACGAACAGGCTGTCGCGCGCGATCTGCCTATTGTCCGCTTCGTCCATCGTCGTGCCTGCGTCTTTCCTGCCAAATCTGGCCCCGCCAATCCGACGAGCCGGATACGTCGTCATGGCTGACACAAATGCCTCGGCCACGGGCCGCGATACGGCACAAGTCGAAAACAAATGGTAAATGTAAAACGCCAGCGCCGCAAGCGGCTGCCAGCCGCTTGCGGCGTTCCGGCCCGCTCAGTCGTCGCGCGAGATCTTTTCGCGCCGTTCGTGGGCCTGCTGCGCTTCGACGGTCATGGTCGCGATCGGGCGGGCGATCAGTCGGCCCAGGCCGATCGGTTCGCCAGTCACCTCGCAATAACCGTATTCACCCTCTTCGATCCGGCGAAGCGCCGAATCGATCTTGGCGATCAGCTTGCGCTGTCGATCACGCGTGCGCAGTTCGATGCCCCAGTCAGTCTCGCTCGAAGCCCGGTCGTTGAGATCGGGTTC
>JBAYTM010000120.1:0-6625 GCA_041675685.1 Thiohalobacteraceae bacterium | reverse complement strand
GGCCCGGCCTGGGGCTTCTTCGTCGGCACCCCGTACACCGAGGTGTTCTCGATCCAGATCGTCGGTGGTGACATCGTCGACGGCGGCACCCCCGAGATACCGGTCCCGGCCGCAGTGTGGCTGCTGGGCTCCGGTCTGATCGGTCTGGTTGGCGTCGCCCGCCGCAAGACCAAGCAGGCCTAATGATCTGATGCCGACGGGTAACTCATAACCATAATAGGTGCCCCGGCAAGAGGTCATCGGAAGGCGGGTGTTGGGAGACTGACACCCGCCTTTTTCGTTCAGTGCAGCCTCACACGAGTTTACACCTGTGCTCAGCAGCGCCTCTGGTTCTCGCGGGAGGAGTGCGCACCTTCCCGGCTGTACCGTCCGTCGCCGCGCTGCCTGTCACGGCTCGGCGCGCGCCCCCCTGCGACGCCTTGCGGGCTTCGGGGCGTGTCTGCTGGTCCTGTTGCTGCACGGGTGCGCCGCCGTCAATACCTTTCCGACGGTGGCTCGCGCCGGAGACACCGTCTCGGTGCTGGTCGGCGGCTCCGCCGATGCCCGCAAGGAGGCGGCCAGTATCGTTCTGACGGATGCGCAGGGTGTTCAATGGGACCTGCGGTCGCTTGGGCTGGTGCGCTCGGTCTTCAGCATCCGCAGCGACGGCCGGGCCCGCGGCCTGTTCGATGCCACCACCCTCGAGGCCATGTCGCCCTGGGCCTTCGGTCACGAGCCCCTGCAGACCGTGGTTGTCGCCGACCTGCCCGCGGCCCTGCCGGCAGGCATGGCAACCCTTGCCGTGGAGCTGAATGTCAGCGACAACAGCGCCGGTGCGGCCCAGGTCATGACCCTGGGATTGGAAATTATCCCGGGTGCCGGCCAGCACGATGCCCTGGGCTATTTCGACGTGGCCGCCGGTGGCGCGACCGCGACGAATTTTGCCCGCCTGGAGCCGGCTCCGCATACGGAATTGAGCTTCGGCGCCACGGGTGCCGAGGTGATCGGTGCGGCGTCGCTGGTGCTCGACCTCGATCCCGGGGTCCTGGATCCAGGCGATATCAACGTCTACGTCCCGGAACTCCTGTCGCGCGACGCCGGCGGTGCCTTCGGCGCGGCGCAGCGCATGGTGTATTGGCGTATTGATGGCGGTCGACTGCACATCGATATCGTCGCCCCCCAGGGCATCGCCGTGATGTTCCTCAAGGTCTATGTCCTGCATGCAAACACCCCGGGGGGCATTTCGCCGCTGCACTTGTCGATGGCGTCGTTCTACGACACCGCAGGGTTTTCCATCAATCTCCCCGTTCACTTGGCCGATTCACCGTAACCAGCGGCTAGGTTGATGCGCGCAGCCAAAGAAACGACGCGGGCCCGGGTGATGGGTGGGGTGCGTCTGTTCTTGGTTGGCCTCAGTCTGTTTGCGATCGTTCCAGCCGCTAGAGCGGCCGCCGTGCTCGACGATGCGCTACATCAGCTGCAGCAGCGCCGGCTCACCAGCGGCGTTTCCGAACCCCTTACCGTGATCGTCGAGACAGGGCTGCCCGCTGTGGCCGCCGATGCGCTGCGCCGGCACGCGTTTACACCCCGCCTGGCGGTGGATGGGCGCTTTGAACTCCAGGTTGAGGCGGCGCGCCTGAGCGCCTTCGCTGCGGCCTTGCCGGTCGGTAGCCTGATTCGGCCATCCTTTCCGCATGAGGCGGACGTCGTCAGCCAGGGTGTGCCGCTCACTGGCGCGGGCGATATGCACACCCTCGAGGCGAACGGCGCCGGCGTGAGGATCGGCATCATCGACCTGGGTTTCGCCAGTCTCGCCGCGGCGCAGTCTGCCGGAGAATTGCCAGCCGCGCTGACCGTTTCCGATTATACCGGCCTTGGTACGGGGGGCACCAACCACGGTACCCAGGTCGCGCAGATTGTCCATGATATGGCGCCGCAGGCGCAGCTGCATCTTGCCAAGGTGGCTACCGATGTGCAGTTGCAGCAAGCGGTGAGCGACATGATCATGGCCGGCGTGCAGGTCATCAACCATTCAGTCAGCTGGTACGGCGCGGCCTTCTATGACAATACCGGACCGATCTGCAATAGCGTCGATACAGCTGCCGCCAGTGGTATCCAGTGGGTGAATTCCGCCGGCAATGACCGCCTGCGGCATTATCTGGGCGCCTTTGAAGACGGCAATGGCAATCTGCGTCACGAGTTCACCAATGGGCAGGACTATAACACCGTCAGCCTCGGCGCGAACGCCAATCTGCGCCTGGTGCTCAATTGGGATGCCTATCCATCGACCAGCGTACTACGATCTGTTTCTCTACAATGGTGACCCGGGCGCAGGCGGTGCAGTCGTGGCGAGTTCGCAGAACCGCCAAGGGGTCTCCTTCCCATATCCCTATGAATATGTTGACTACACTGCGCCTGCTGCCGGCACTTATTACATTGTGCTGACCAAGCGCCGCAGTTCCACCGCGCATCTGCGCCTGTCGCTGTTTTCACTCGGGGCGGATCTTGTAATACGCACGACCGCCAGCAGCCTCGCCCAGCCCGCTTCCTGTGCCAACAGCCTATCCGTGGGGGCTACCAACCTGGCCGATGGGCCGGAATACTTCAGTGCCGAGGGACCCACCACCGATGGCCGCGCCAAGCCGGAATTGAGTAGTCCTAACCGGGTGGTGACTTCGTTGACGCCGAGTTTCGCCGGCACATCCGCCGCAGCACCGCACGTGGCTGGTGCCGTTGCGCTGGTCATTGATCGGTGGGGATTGTCCCCACAGCAGGCCGCAGCAAATCTGCTCGGCACGCTGACGGACGTGAACGCCCTGGGCTTCGATTATCGCACCGGTGGCGGTCGTCTGAGTTTCGATGCCGATGGCGATGGCTGGAATCACGACGGCGACAATTGCCCGCTCGAGGCCAATCCAGGCCAGAGCGACCTCGATGGCGATAGTCTCGGCGATGCCTGCGACGATGATATTGATGGCGACGGTCTCATCAATGCGCAAGAGGCGATGCACGGTACCGATGCCGACAATCCCGATACCGATGGCGATGGTGTCGGCGACTATGATGAGATCTTTGTTTACGGCGCCAACCCACTTGATCCGGACAGTGACAGCGATGGTGTGAATGATTACGACGAGATTTTCGTCAACCACACCGATCCGCTGTCCCCGGGAGTTCTTGGGGATGTCGCGCCGGCCGGTGCGCCAGACGGCGTGCTCAATATCGCCGATCTGTTGCGGCTGACACGTTTCATCACGGGTGTCGAGTCTCCGGCTGACCCGCAGGAATCGGATCGCGCGGACATGAATGGTGACGGAGTCCTGGATGTGCGTGACGTATTGGAGTTGCGAAGAATTCTTGGGTACTGACATTGGAGCTAGAACAGGAGGTTCTGCCATGCGGGCATTTGCCGTGACGATCAATGCTGCGACATCTTATTCGCGCATACTGTATGCGCGGTTCATACGTTCTTTGCGCCGTTACAAGATAAGGAATGCGAAGCCGGCCGTTTGTATGATTGTGGAAATGGCGCCGTGTGTCGGAAAAGTGGGTGCGGATCTGCGCATGTCATTTCGGCGGATATATCCAATCCTGCCGCGTTTAGGTGCGACGACGGTGGTGACTGTAGCTGCGCTGTTCGGCGTGATGCGATCGGCGAGCGCGGCCACATGCGCGCCGGCTGCGCATTGGGTGGACGCCTGCGGCGCAGGTGTGGACAGCTATCTGGTAACAATGCGCTTCGGCATCGACACGGATTTCGATGCGTTCGCCAATGTCGATGTGACTTTCAGTGGAAATATGCAGATAGCCAGATCCGACCCGTACCCCTCGAATCCCGGCGCATCACCGGGGCATCTCGATAGATTGGATACCGAAATCCTTTCCATGGAGCTGACGGGTAGCGGATTCGCAGAAGGGTGGACCATGCGCGCAGGTGGTCTGCAGGGCCTCGCGCCGACGCTGGGATTTGTGCAGGAGCAGACTTCGTCGGCGGCACTGAGTCACTTCGACATGGTCTTTGAATTCGTTGGCACTCCCTACGGCACGCTGCATCATGCCGGTACATTGTTCTTCGAGGCCTCTGTCGATCAATTTTTGCCTGTGGGTGCCTGGTTCAGGCATACCGGTTCACCGTTCGGCACTACGTTCCCGCTCTATGATTCGAGTAATGTGTGGGTGCTCAATTTGGAAGACCAGATCGTGACGGACTTTGTGGGGGTAGGGCGACCCGAGTTCCAGATTGCCGCAGCGGTCGTGCCCGTGCCTGCAGCCCTGGGGTTGTTCGGTGCGGGATTGGTGGCGTTGGTCGGGGTGGCACGTAAGACCGTCGGGTAATTCAAAGCACTCGGTGGATCGGTGCGCGGCTATCATGATACGGCGCCTTACCGGGCGCCAACGTAAGAGCTGGACTGAGCGATGCTTTGATTGAGCAGAACGGGGATCTGCACTCGTAATGGTCTTGCTACTTAAGCGCGAATATCAAATGAAGAAGACTGTATTTTCGATCGCTACCGGCGCTGTTAACGCCGCCACCCTGGTCGCGGGCCAGAACTACACCATCAACATCCTGGCGGACGGCGTGAGCTGCTTCACCTTTGGTGACTGCTCCACCGCTGCGCCGGGTTCCATTTCCTACTTCACGGACAATGGCAGTGGTAGCAATTACACGCCGGTTAGTTCCGCCGTTGCCGGTGATGGCCGTGCGGGATTCATGAATATCAGCACCGCCGCTGACGGAGCCGGCGGCGTGAACTTCACTGTGAACTCCTTCAATATGGATACCTACCTGGGGACCGCCGGTGGTGAATTCCACACCCGCGCCGTCGACACCTCCGGCATGAGTGGCTCCATTGACGCCAGTGGCAACATCAGCCTTGACCTAGCCGGCCGTACCGGCCTGGCTACTTTCTTCGCGGGCAGCCTGGGTGAGCAGCCCTGGAACACCGGTGCGACCTTCACCTCCGGCAACCAGACCAACCCGTTCGGTACCCTGACCGGCGCCGCACTGGCGCTGGACGGCACCGCCCGCATCGTCAGCGCCGACCTGGTGGGCCCGGCCTGGGGCTTCTTCGTCGGCACCCCGTACACCGAGGTGTTTTCCATCCAGATCGTCGTTGTCGATGATTTTGCGGTTCCCGTGCCGGCCGCTGCCTGGTTGTTTGCCTCGGGCCTGTTGGGGATGTTCGGCGTGGCACGCAAGCAGGTCGCCTGAGGAATACACAGCGCCGAGACATCATACTAGGGAGCTACTGATAATCCGTCGTTGCGAGTGCAGGACGCCCGCAGGGGTGAGCGGGGCGAATAATCTTCAAGCTATTGCTCTGCCATAGAGTGAGATTGCTTCGCTTCGCTCGCAGTGAAGGTACGGCGAATTCATCAGGGGCTCCCTGATTATCAGGAGAACTTTCTTTGTTGCAAACCAATATGGGCGGCAATCCGGTTGATGCCTTGATTGCACAGGCCGAAATGCTGCGCACCGCCGGCCGCTTACAGGAATCCGAGCGCGCGTTGCGCGCAGCGCTGCAGGTGGACAGTAAGAATTTTGCCGCATGGCAAGGGCTGTCGCGGCTCGCCCAGCAGGTCGGTCGGGTGGATGAGGCCGTCCATTGTCTGAGCCGTGCCTATGCGATAAATCCCACTTCGGGACTGGAAGCGAAGCTCGACAAGCTCGCCAGAAAATTCGGCGACCGGGAGCGGGCGCGCCTGTACCGCGAGATTGCGCTTTTGCAAGTGGATCTGGGTAATATTCCTGCTGGGATCGGTTCGATCCGCAAGTCGCTCAGGGCCGATCCGCAAGATGCCGAGGCGTGGTTTTATTTCAGCCGGTTTCTTCAGGACGTGCGCTTCACCTCAAGAGTCGGTCCGGCGCTCCGTGCGGATCTGGCCAACGCGCTGGCGTCCGGCAGTTCCGACAAGCAGTATATGGCGCATGCCGTGATCAGTGCCTTGATGCAGGAGCATGGATTCAAGGATCTGTGCCAGCGCATGCTGCAGGCAGGATCGGAGCTGGACATCGGGACTATCGACCTTGCAGTGTTGAATGACCGGCTCTCGATCGGCCTGTTGCGCGGCGCCCTGATGACGGACCGGCGGATGGAGCTGCTGCTGACGGCGTTGCGCAGACATCTGCTGGGGAAGACGGTCGAATCCCTTCGCGCTGGTGCCAGGGTTTGCATTGGTTGCGACGAATTCCTCGTCGCGCTGGCCGCACAATGTTCTGCTAACGAATACATTTTCAGCGTGACGGATCAGGAGGCGTCCTCGCTTAAGGCCCTGACCGATCAGATCGCCGGACAGACTGCCGAGGCGGTACCAGGCGTCTGGCTGGCGATACTTGGCGCTTACATGCCGCTGATCCGGTTGCGCAATGCCGCCGAGCTGTCGCAACGGTGCTGGCCGGAGCCTTGGGATTCGCTCATTGGGTTGCAGGTCCGCGATCTGATGGAGGAGGACGCAATAAAGGCAACGCTGGGTGCGATTTCCGAAATTCGCGCGGGAGTGTCGGCAAGCGTCCGCGAGCAGTACGAGGAAAACCCCTTCCCGCGCTGGCTGAGTCTTCCCATGCTTCCCCGCGAGCACTCTGTGCAGGCCTATCTCGGGCGGTTGTTTCCCGCAGCCGCGGTTGCTGGTAGTGCTTCAAATGATC
>JBAYTM010000119.1:0-6628 GCA_041675685.1 Thiohalobacteraceae bacterium | reverse complement strand
GCGATGCGCTTGACGCCGCCGAGGATGACCAGCGCGACCAGCGTCGCCATCGCCACGCCCAGCAGCCAGGCGAAGGCGCGCGCCTCCGGGAAGATGTAACTGATGCCGTCGACGACCGAATTCGCCTGCACCATGTTGCCGATGCCGAACGAGGCGATCAACGCGAAGCTCGCGAACAGGATCGCCAGCCGTTTCATCTTCAGACCGTGCAGCAGTGTGTACATCGGCCCGCCGGCGATCTCGCCACTGGGGCTCACTTCCCGGAATCTGAGCGCCAGGGTGCATTCGGCAAACTTGGTGGCCATGCCGAAGAAGGCCGTCATCCACATCCAGAACAGTGCGCCGGGACCGCCCAGGGAAATGGCCGTCGCCACGCCGGCGATGTTGCCGGTGCCGACGGTCGCCGAGAGTGCGGTCGAGAGCGCCTGAAAGTGCGATACCTCGCCGACGTGATTCGGATCGCTGTACCTGCCGCCGACCAGCTGGGTCGCATGGCGGAAGCCGCGCAGCTGCACGAAGCCGAGGCGGAGCGTCAGATAGAGGCCGGTGCCGAGTAGAACGATCAGTGTGATCGGGCTGCCCCACAGCAACCCCGACAGTGCGCCGCTTTGCTCGGTGAGCCAGGTAAAGGTCTGCTCCATCCCCGTTCCTAGTTATTAATCGCGGGGCAAAGTTAACACAGGCCCTTCTGTTTGTGCGCCATACGCCGGTCCGTAGGACGGATTCAGCGGCGCGCGCCGCGCGTCCGGCGGGCAGCGCCCGGCACGCCCTTCGGCCTGAATCGGCCCCTGACTAGGAAGGATCGTCCCGCAGCGGCCGGAGGATGAGCGTATCGCCGCGTTGGGTGAATTCCAGACGCTTCAGGACGCTCATACCGAGCAGCACCTCTTCACCGTCGAAAGCGGGATTGATGCTCGCCTCGACGTCGCGCAACACCAGGTCGCCGAGTTCCAGGCGATCGATGCGGGTGCGATAGCCGGTAATGCGGCCATTGGCGGTCTGGTAACTCATGGCGGCGCCGCGCTCGAGGCCCAAGCGCATGGCGATGCGCCCCGGCACCGACACGTCGGAGGCGCCGGTATCCACGAGAAAGTCGACGGCTTCACCGTTGATCCGGCCGCGCGCAACATAATGCGCGTAGCGGTTACGCTGCAGCAGCACCTCGACACCACCGGATCCATCCTGACGGCTGAGTACCTGACGGTTGGGATTGCGCTCGCCTTCGAGAAAATCGCCGAACAACAGCGTGAGGAGCCCGAGCGCCACCACCCAGGCGGCGACGATCATGCCGCGGCCGAGACGGTTGTTGTCGGGGGATTCCGGCGGGAGGGACATGCACGGATTATACACGCGCAAAGATCCGCCTAATCCGGACCGGGCGTGCGGAAGCACCGAATTTCCTCCGCTTGTAGGCGGGAAAACAGTTGACGCAATACGCCGCGGGATTGCGCCCTTATGGGTCGGGCGCCGCGCGGCCGTTGCTCCGCACCCAGGCCTTTTCGACCTCGACCAGCAGGAATACGAGCAGGGCGAGCACGAGGATGCGTGCCCAGTCATCGAGGGCGAGCGCGGCCGTTCCAAACAATCCCTGCATGAAACCGGCATAGGTGAACAGTAACTGGAACAGTATCACCAGCCCGGCCGCGATGAGCACCGCGCGACTGCCGAACAAGGCTGCGAAACTCAGGCTGGACGCGCGCAGATAGCGGCTGTTGAACAAATAGGCGATCTCGCCGGCGACCAAGGCATTCACGGCCACCGTACGGGCGATTTCCAGGCTCGCGCCCTGCGCCTGTTCCCACAGGAAGAGGCCGTAACTCATGCCCACGAGCAACAGGGACACCAGCGCGAGGCGCCACACCAGGTAGCCCGACAACAGCGCTTCGTCCGCGCATCGCGGCGGGCGTTTCATCACGCCGGACTCTGCCGGTTCGAAGGCCAGCGCCAACGCCAGCGTTACGGCGGTCACCATGTTCACCCAGAGGATCTGGACCGGTGTCATGGGCAGGATCCGACCGAGCAGCACGGCGACGACGACGACCATCGCCTGCGCGCCGTTGGTCGGCAGGATGAAAAGAATCGCCTTGCGGATGTTGTCGTAGACGGTACGGCCTTCCTCGACGCCGGCGACGATCGATGCGAAGTTGTCGTCGGCGAGCACCATCTCGGCGGCCTCCTTGGCGGCCTCGGTGCCTTTCACGCCCATGGCCACGCCGACGTCGGCGCGTTTCAGCGCCGGCGCGTCGTTTACACCGTCGCCGGTCATGGCGACGACGCGCTTGCCGACCTGCAGCGCCTTGACCAGACGCAGCTTATGTTCCGGGCTGGCGCGCGCAAACACCTCGGTGTCCATCGCGCGTTCGCGCAATGCGGCGTCGTCGAGGCGTTCGATATCGCGACCGGTCAGCGCGGCGCGGCCATCGCCTATGCCCAGTTCGCCGCCGATCGCGGCGGCGGTCACCGCATGGTCGCCGGTGATCATCTTCACCGCGATGCCGGCGGAGCGGCAGTTGGCCACGGCGCGGACCGCCTCCTCGCGCGGCGGGTCGATCAGCCCGACCAGTCCCAACAAGGTGAGACCGCCGTCGACGTCTTCGAAACGCAGCTCCGAGGCGCCGCCCGGCATATCGCGGAACGCCAGCGCGAGCACGCGCCGGCCGCGTTCGGCCAGCGATTCGGCGCGCGCCTGCCAGGCGTCCGGGTCCAGCGGCCGGTCTTCGCCGTCGACGCGCTCGCGACTGCACATCTCCAGCACGCGCTCCGGCGCACCCTTGAGATAGACGAAGGCATGCCCCGCGTGGTCGTGATGCAGCGTCGCCATGAAGCGATGCCGCGAGTCGAACGGCAGCACGTCGACGCGCGGATACTCTTCTTTCTCGCGCGCGCCCTCCAGTCCCGCCTTGCGCGCGGCGGCGACCAGCGCCGCTTCCATCGGGTCGCCGTGCGCGAACCACCGACCGTCGCGCTCTTCCAGCGCCGCGTCGTTGCACAGCAGGCCCGCGCGCAACAATTCCGTAAGGTCGGCGTCGTCGCGGGGCTCGAAGGCTTCTTCGCGTGCGCTGAACAGGCCGTGTGGCGCATAGCCGGCGCCGCTGATTTCGACCGGGCCTGCGGCCGTGATGACGGACTGCACCGTCATCTCGTTGCGGGTCAGGGTGCCGGTCTTGTCCGAACAGATCACGCTGACCGAGCCGAGCGTTTCCACGGCCGGCAGGCGCCGGATAATGACGTTGCGCGCGGCCATGCGTTGCACGCCGATGGCGAGCGTAATGGTGATCACCGCCGGCAGGCCCTCCGGCACCGCCGCCACCGCCAGGGCGACGGCCGCCAGGAACATGTCGGCCGGGCCCTGTCCCTGCACCCAGATACCCCAGGCGAAGGTCGCCCCCGCGAGCGCCAGTATCGCCATCGTCAACAGGCGCCCGAAACCGGCAATCTGTTGCAGCAGCGGCGTGGTCAAGGTGTCGACCTCGGACAGCAGGGCGCTGATGCGGCCGATCTCGGTTGCCGCACCGGTCGACACCACCAGGCCCTTCCCCTGGCCGGCCGTGACCAGGGTGCCGGAGTAGGCCATCCCGCTGCGATCACCGAGTTCGGCGTCCGCGGCGACGGCGGCGGTGGCCTTGTTTACCGGCACCGACTCGCCCGTCAGCGCCGCCTCGTCGATATTGAGTTCGCGCACGCGCAACAAACGCACGTCCGCCGGCACCTTGTCGCCGGCGGCCAGTTGCACCACATCGCCCGGCACCAGCTCCTCGGCGGGAATCTCGCGCAACTGACCATCGCGCAATGCGGCCGCATGGGGCGACAGCATATGGCGTATGGCGTCCATGGCCTTTTCGGCCTTGCCTTCCTGGATAAAACCCACGAAGGCATTGATGACGACGACGCCGAAGATGACCCCGCTGTCCACCCAATGACCAAGCAGCCCGGTGATTACGCCGGCGGCGAGCAGTACATAGATGAGGACGTTGTGGAACTGCATCAGAAAGCGCAGCAGCGCGCTGCGCCGCGCCGGCGGTGGCAGGCGGTTGGGTCCGTGCGTGGCAAGGCGCTCCGCGGCGGCGTCTGCGCTCAGCCCGCGTCTGGAGCTGTCGAGCCGCTGCACGCATTCGTCGGCGGCCAAGGCGTGCCACGCCGTGCCGTCCGCCGGCGCAGTCGTCTGTCGGTTCTGATTCATCGTCACGCTTCCTTTGATCGAGTACTCTAGCAAAAGCCGTTCGATGGCGTGGGAAACGCCGCAGGATCGATAAGAATGTATCAGCGCGCCGTCGATCACGACGACGCTCGTCGTATGCAGGCCACAGCGGGTACGTTATGATCCGGCGCGGTAACCCTGGCGGAGTTCGGTTTTGATCAGACAGCTGCTGGCTTTTTGGCAGTCTATGCGTGGCAGCGTGCGCGATCTGCTGCCGATCTTTCTGGTCATCGGCTTTTTTCAGTTGGTGGTGTTGCGCCAACCGGTTCCGGATTTGGGCAGTCTGTTGCTGGGCATGCTGCTCGTGGTGGTCGGGCTTGCATTGTTCGTGCGCGGGCTGGAGCTGGGATTGTTCCCGATCGGCGAGAGCATGGCCTACGCGTTCGCCCGCAAGGGCAGTCTCACCTGGCTGCTGTTGTTCGCCTTCGCGCTGGGGTTCGGCGCATCGGCCGCCGAGCCGGCCCTGATCGCCGTGGCCGACAAGGCGGCCGATGCCGCGGTCGATGGCGCGCTGATCGCGGAGCAGGGCCGGCGCGCCTATGCCTGGGGTCTGCGGCTCATCATCTGCCTCGCCGTGGGCATCGCACTGGTCGTCGGCGTGCTGCGGATCATTTTCGCCTGGCCCATGCACCTGCTGATTTCCGCGGCTTACGGCGTCGTGGTCCTGCTATCTCCGTTCACCCCGCATGAGATCATGGCGATCGCCTACGATTCCGGCCCGGTCTCGAACTCCGTGATCACCGTGCCGCTGGTCGCCGCGCTCGGCGTCGGACTGGCTGCCTCCATCGAAGGGCGCAATCCGCTGGTGGACGGCTTCGGGCTGGTCGCCCTGTCCACGGTCATGCCGATGATCTTCGTGATGGCCTTCGGGATACTATCCTGATGGATTTTCTCATCTCCGGGATCGATGTGCTGACGTCGGCGGTGCTCGCCATCCTGCCGATCATCGCGGTGGTGCTGTTCTTCCAGTTCGTGGCGATCCGCCGGCCCTTGCCGAATACACGTCGTGCCGTCTTGGGGCTCGTTTACATCACGGTCGGGCTGGTCATCCTCCTCGAGGGATTGGAACTCTCTCTGTTTCCCTTGGGATCCATGATGGCCGATCAGCTCACCGATCCGGCCTTCGTCGCTCCGGGCGCTGCGGAGCCGCTCGACATCGATTGGCACAACTATTATTGGGTGTATCTGTTCGCCGCGACATTGGGCTTCGCGGCCAGCATCGCCGAGCCGGCGGTGATCGCTGTCGCGGCCAAGGTGCGTGACGTATCGGGCGACACCATCAGTCAATGGGGGCTGCGGCTGGCCGTGGCGTTCGGCGTGGCGCTGGGACTGCTGCTCGGTACGCTGAAGCTGGTGCTCGGCGTCCCGCTGCATCATTTTTTGATGCCGGTCTACCTGTTGCTGATCGTGCAGACCTGGTTCGCGCCGCGCAGCATCATACCCGTGGCCTACGATTCGGGTGGCGTGACGACGTCCATCATCACCGTACCGCTGGTGACTGCGCTCGGGCTCGGCTTGGCCGGCGCGCTGCCGGGGCGGAGTGCGTTGTTCGACGGGTTCGGGCTGGTGGCATTCGCCTGTCTGTTCCCGATCATGTCTGTAATGGGGTACGCGCAATTGAGCGTCTGGTTCGCTGGACGCGCTAAACGCCGGGCGGAAGCCGGAGGAGACTGAGACATGCATTTCAAATTGCTGATCGCCCTCGTCGAGGACGACAAGACCAGTGCCGTGCTCAAGGCCGCGCGCGAGGCGGGCGCGACCGGGGCGACGGTACTCAATCAGGCGCGTGGCGAAGGTGCGAAGCGGGCCAGGACCTTTCTCGGGCTGGCGCTCGAGGCCCAGCGCGACATGCTGTTGTTCCTGGTCGAGGAACACCTCAGCCGACCGATCCTGGAAGAGATCGCCGCGGTTGGCGAGTTCGACAGCAAACCGGGTTCCGGTATCGCCTTTCAAATCGATGTCGAGGATGCCGTCGGCGTCAGCCAACAAATTCGTAATCTCACCGACGTGGTGGAGGAAAAGCTATGAGCGACAAGGCACCGATCCGGGTGCGTGACGTGATGAAGACGAAATTCGATCTCATCGACGGCATGACCACCGTGGCCGCCGCGCTGGACACCATGCAGCATGTCGAAACCAAGGCGCTCATCGTCAAGAAGCGTCACGCCGACGACGAGTACGGCATGCTGCTGATATCCGATATCGCCCGCGAGGTGTTGGCCAGGGACCGCGCGCCGGCGCGCGTCAACGTCTACGAGATCATGGCCAAGCCGGTGATCTCGGTGGACCCGGACATGGACATCCGCTACTGCGCGCGGCTGTTCGAACGTTTCGAACTGTCACGCGCGCCGGTGATCGAGAACGGCAAGGTGATCGGCATCGTCAGCTTTACCGACATGGTGTTGCAGGGGCTGTGCAAGCAGTTGTGAG